>NZ_BAABWE010000007.1:0-208197 GCF_040371755.1 Oceaniserpentilla sp. 4NH20-0058 | reverse complement strand
TTTTGTTTATATCTTAAAACAACGATAAAAATTCAAATATTTAAGATACCTAACTTGAAACCATACATAATAATTTTTCTTTTTTGCCTCGATATATATTTTATTTGGGATTTTAAATTCAACCTCAAACCCTTCATTCCATTTACATTTTGCACCAAATATTGGCTTCTTTTCTCCATTTTTCGTATTTACATCTAATTCAGTATTCATATATGAAATGCTTCGAATTTTGTCAATTTCAATTGAACATAAATTGATAAGGTTAATGCATCTTCCGGAAAAACTAAAAATTATATGCCCCTTCTTATTACCATATGATTTTTTGATCCAGCCAAATATTATCCAGGATAAAATTTGAGTAAAACTTTTGAAAATTATGAATATTGACGGAAGAAGTAAAATAAAATAGAACAAAACTGATAAAACATATGTTTCATCCACCTGCTTAAGCTCTGTAACATCATCCAACCCCAAAAGTGCAATCCAACTCAGGAATACACCTGATATAAGCATTGGCAATACAACACCAAAATCAAACCATAAACTATGACATAAAAATTTAGCCATCAATCACCTTTCTCTGAAGTTGCAGCAGTAACCGTATTCCCTACAGACTTATTACCTAATTCCCCCATAACTAGAGATGTTGCCTCGCTATAGCTACTAGTAATATCATTTACAACTTTACTATTAGAAAGAGATTCAATTTTTGCAGTTCTTGTTATAATTTCACTATTCGACTTCGCTGAATTCAAAGCTTCTTTCTGAAATGCAATTTTATTGTCTACATTTCTCACTTTAGGATTAAAGCTAGCCATATCTTGGCCCAAAAATTTTCCGCCGGTTTCCATCATTTTCTTACTACCCAAGCTGCTCATTGTTCCTAATGCTAGTTCAGCGGGATCAGGAGCCTCAAAACCTTTACCCTCTTCAATATTGTTCACAGTAGACTTAGCAACTGTCTCTCCAGTTTCAGCTGCTATATCCAAAAATACCTCACCAGCTTTACCAAATTTCCTTCCTAAGTTAGTTAAACCAACTCCTGTTGCTCCAGCCACGCCACTAACTATAACACTGCTTACATCAAATTCATCTTGTACACCAGCTGCAATTAATACACCCTGCGTTACCGCATCAGCAATCATCGCAACGCCAGCTGTCAATAAAAAAGTACCTTCTGTATCAACTGAATTAACCGGATTATTCCCCGTATACTGATACAAATTACACTCAATAATGCTCTCAATACACTTCTCCAACTCCGCCGCAAATAACGGGTCGGGTGAAATAAAACGGGCACTGAGCGGGTCGTAATAGCGGGCTTCGAAATACATTAATTCCGATGCGTCGCGCTCTTTGGCGCTAAAGCCATAGGGTTGCAACTCGGCGTTTTGTGCATTAGCCGGGGCACCATAAGGTAAATACTGGCTGCCCTGCTGTACCACACCGTTAATGTCGGTGGTTAAGATGACACTGCCCATGTGGTTATTGTGAATAAAGTATTTGGTGCTGTTAATGCCACCCGCTTGGCTGAGTACTTGATAGCGTGGGGTTTGTACCCAGTACACTTTATTGGGTTGAATCTCGGTTAATGTGTTTGGCAATAATTGTTCATTGATCGCGCCCGAGGTCGCGCCTACGGAATCGTTTTCAGCAGAATAATGTTGCCATTGGTTATTGGCAGAGTCGTAATGCCAAATGTTGCTTAGGCCGTTTTTACGGGCGTATAACTCAAGGGATGTTTCGCCGCCGTTATTGCGCGTAATGGGTAGCTGTACTTGGTTCCAACCTGGGTTTAATACTTGAGCGACGGTGTCTTGCGCTTGACTAGCCCCTTCAAATTCCCAAGTTTGTTGGCTTGGGGTTTTAATCCACACCACATCACGGGCGTTGAGTTTGTTTAAGGTTTTGTAAACCAGCTCTGTTTTATTTTGATCGTACGCTTGATAACGTTGTTTTTCGCTATTAAAGCGTAATACAGTTTGTGTGGCACCATACGTTCCAAGCTGTTCAAAAATGGAGCTGCCATCGGGCTGAACCGGTAGGAAAACTTGGTTCCAACCTGGGTTTAAACTGTAGGCGCGAATTTGCGGTAAGGCTTGTACGATGGGGGTTTCTAAACGACCTAAACGTAAGTTACCTGCAAACACATGTTTTTGTGCGCTGTCGTTGCGAATTTCGTAGTGTTTGTCCACATAGAAATTACTATTCGCCAAACCTGCGCCCACTGTAGTAGAGGTTTTATAAATACGACGGCCTTTAAAGTCGTATTGATAGGCTTCAAAACTGACCAATTCATCACTGGCGTTTTTCTTTTCCCACTTGGTGAGGCGGCCCAATTGATCCCAGCTCAGTTGGCTGTAGCTGCCATCTGGGTAGGTGGTTTTTTCGCGCTGGCCCACGCCATTGTATTGCCATTCGTAGCCGTTATCAGAGCTAGTTACGGCGTGTGGTCCTGCTTTACCAGCTTTACTAATGCGGTTCTTAGTTCCCCCTGCATATTGCAAGTTTTGCATGTCATGATCGGTGGTTAATGACCAATTAGCTGGCATGTCGTGGCGCTTAGCCAGAATATTACCAATGGCGTCATACTGGTAACGCAATTGGCCATAGCCACCGGTGGCGATTTTCAGTTGGCTGATGGCATCGTATTCAAAGGTTTGGGTTAAACGGCTTTGTAAAATGTTGTCGATGCGCTCTAAGTTGCCGCGACCATCGTATTGGTAGGTAAGTAAATCTAATTGGCTACTGCCTTTTTTACTGGCTAGGTCAATCAGTTGACCTTTGCCATCGTAATTACGCTGTTGCTGAGTGCCGTTGGCGTAGTCGATGGTTTTTAGTTGTCCTGCTTCGTCGTAATGCAACTTATCAACCATGCCACTGATGGATTTAAGCTGGCCCCGTAGGTTGTATTGGTAATCTAAATTATCACCATCGGGGAAGATTTGGCGCGCTAAACGATCTTGCCCATCGTATTGATAATGAAACTTATAAGGCACGCCAAACAAAGAGCGTTGTTTGTGAATGACATTACCGCGTAAGTCATAGTGGTAATGCTCGGAATGGGGTTGACCATTATTCACCGTGCTGTCGTGAAATTCTTCTACCCATGTAAGCTTGCCCTTGTAGCCTGTGGTTTGTGCGGCGTATTGGGGTTGGTCGTAATGGTATTGGAAAAGTTGTTTATGGCTGTTATCTAATACTTGGGTTAAGCGCCCTGCACCGTCGTAATGGTAATACAGGTTGCGTCCCATTTGGTCGGTTTTGCTGATGAGCTTACCTGTGGTGTCGTATTGATATTGGGTGACGCCTTGGTCTAAATCACTTTGCCAAACCTTATGGCCTAGGCCGTTAAAGCGTTGATGTTTGATGTTGTTGTGGGCATCGTTTAGTTCGGTTAAGCGCCCCAGTGGGTCGTAAATAAATTGCGAGTGCTGCCAAGTTAATGCGTCGTCGATGTGCATTTGTTGGCTTAGTTGCAATACCTTGTCTTGGGCGTTAAAGGTTTTTTCGCTTTGGTAACCGGCTGGGTCGGTTGTAAGTACTTTACGCGGAAAGTATTCATAACTAATGATTGAACGATTACCTAGGTTATCCTCTGGTAGAGTTTCGCTCAATGGACGACCATGAGGGTCTAGCTGGATGTCGGTAGCTAGGGTATCGCCACTTGGCAAAATAAACGCTTGGCTTGGAGTGCGCCATGGGCGAAAGGTTTTAATGGCACGACCTTGGTTGTCGTACCATTTGGATTCACTAACTATGTAGCCCTGTTCGTCTTTGGTGATAGTGGCCAGTTCACGGCCTAGGCCGTCAATGTGGGCACGGACTTCTTCAATTTGATCATCATCACGCAGTAATCGAGTTTGCACAAAGCTGGTTTTATCAAGGGCGTTGGCGGTTAGGCCCGAGTCGTTAAAGCCTTCGTAGGCAAATTGGTATTCTAACTGGCGAAACGGGTCTACAAAATGATAACTGTATTGAGTGGCCGGTGTGGATTCATGAGGCTTTTGAATGCTGGTTAAACGGCCAAAGTCGTCATAGGTGAGCGTGGTGGTTTCTTCATTAAACCCTATGTGCTGGGTGAGTACCCCAAGGCCTGTGTCGTAAATGGCTTGAATACGCAGGGGCTGTTTATCCACGCCGTTGGCGTAGATCCATTCTTCGGTTGGATAGGTTCTGTGGTGGGTGTCCCACACTAATTGACGGCGACGACCTTCTCCGTCAATTAATAAAATGGGGTTACCAATTCCATCGTAAACGTTAGTTTGAGTGGTGACCCATTCTTGCGCGGTTTTCCAATTTTGTTTTTGCGTTGCCAAGCCGCGGCTTAACTGACCAAAGCCTAGGTTATCGTAATAGGTTTTCTCGCCACTTAAGCGTGACCCGCGATCATCTAAACCGGCATATACATAGGTGCTGGCTGGCATTTGAAATACGCCATTTGCATGATAGGCAAATGTGTTCTTAGTAAAACTTTCGTCGCCGATTTCATCTAATAAACCGTAATCTGTGGTGCTGACTAAATTGCCCCAATCGTCATAGCTGTGTTCTTTTATGGATTGTTTAACATTGTTTGAAAATTCACTGTAGACGGTTTGCTCTTTATCTTTTTGAACAAAGCTCACCTCTTTACCAGACATGCTGGCCACGGTGGAATTTATTGTATGAATACGGCGTAGTGACCATGCCGTTATTTGTTTTTGTACGGTTTGATCGTGAGCCAGTTCAACACCCGGAATCAAATCAATTGGGTTGCCAGCTTGCGCCCCTGTGGGAATGGCTTTGCTGGATAGTTCCACCATTTTTGTACTGCCAATGAGCGGCGCTTCTTCGGTGGTGCCGTCTAGTTCGCGCTCGTCAATATTGCCGTCGCCGTCGTTGTCTTGGCCATCTGGTGCGCCAGTGTAAAAATAGTGACGGCTAACTTGAGTGCCTTTTGCGGTATCCCCTAAGGTTTCTACCTGTGCAAAGGCAAAGCCACGGAATTGTTTTTTGTAGGCGTCGTAATAGGCGTCGCGGTAATCATAGGTCTGCACGATGCGGTCGGTTTGATTATCTCCTGTGGTATCAAGGGGTAAAATATGGGTGCGTTTGCTGACCACTTGTTGCGAAATTGGGCTGGATATTTGCCATGGATAGCCGGCATCACTGGCCGCTTGCTGCATGGCACCCATACTGGTGAAATCCAGCTGGGTGCGCAAACCCATACCGTTATCAATCACCGTCATTAAATGGGATTTGGTATCGCCGCTGATGTCTAAATATTGCGGTGTGATACTGCCATTGGCCGACACCCAAATAAAATCACTGGTGCCGTTGCCGTTGATGTCTCCTTCAAACACACCTACCGCTGTGGGTACATAGTTGGGCGCTTCAACCGCTTGTGCATCGGCCCAGCGTGGGCCATTGGCACTTAATTGTTGTAACCAAAAACGAATTTGCCCCGGTTGCACATAGACTAAATCCGCAAGGCCATCGCCGTTAATGTCTTGCAGTTTTAAGCGCTCAACTACTAAGCCTGTGGCATCTGGGCCGTTTTGAATAGCAATGGCATCATCAAAGGCTAACTGCCCTTTGTGTGGCCAGTATTTCACCTGAATTTTTGAATTTAATTGGCGCAGCCATGCAAAATCTTTTAAGCGGTCGCCGTTCATATCAGCCAGCTTAACCGCTTTATTGGTGAGATTAATGCCTGCCGGCAATGGGCTTAAAATACTGCCACTGCATTGCCATTGGGGGATATCAAATTGTTTATTGGCGTTAAAGTCGATGTCTTCTGGGCCGGGGAAATTTCCAAATGGGGCGAGGTCTTGGTCGTACCCTTGTGCCAATGATGCCGCTGGATTGGCCTCGCCGTTTTGACAGTAACGCAGGTATTGATCCTGCGCTGAAATAATATCAAGACGCTGATCAAGGTTAATATCCATGAACGAGGTGCCAGTGGTACCCGGGCGAATGGTTGGAATATTCGGGTAAGCCACAGCCTGTGCAAATTCGCCATTGCCTTGGTTGCGGTAATACAACCATGTACTGTCGCTGATGCGGTGTAAAAAGTCTGCTTGGCCGTCGCCATCTAAATCGGTGAGGTCCACACTGGCATCGTTAAGTGGTGCCACCGGTGCGCGGTTTAAGGTTTTAGCCGCTGCAAATTGGGGTTGGCCCAGTTTATTTGGCCCTAGGTTTTGAGCAAAGTGGTACTGGCCGTTTTTATAAAATAACCAATCCGGTAAACCGTCATTGGTTAAATCTGTGAGGCTGGCATCTTGTCCAACCACATTAATACCCGTGGGCAAGCCTTGCACTTGAATCAGTGCGCTGGTGTCTAACACACCATTTTGGTTTAAGTCGATGTCTTCATCACTTGAGAAGTTACCCAGTGGTGCGATGTCTTGATCGGCAGCGAAAATCTCGCTGTATTCAAACCGCATGGGGGGCAGTTGTTGGGTTTTATCTGGATTAAAGCGCGTGACTTTTTTTAATAAACTGATGCCAGAATTCAGCGCCTGTTCATGCTTGCTTGGGTACAAACTATCACCCAGTTCATATTCATAGGCTAATTGGTAAGACCAAAGCAGACGGTTGCCATGCAATACTTCTATAGATTTAATTCTGTGCTGGGTATGTTGCTTAAAGCCCGATTGATAACTGGTAAAACCATCTGGGCGAATTTCATAATTAACATTTATGGTGTTTTTTACCGCTGACGATAAACCATATTGAATACGCGAAACCGCTAAAATATTTTGCGAGGCCACTGCTTTTGCATCTTGATTGGCCTCATGTGGCGTTGCATATTGGTAAGTAATGCTGACGCCTTTGGCGTTGGTGTGTTTGGTGAGCTTCCATTCATAAATACCGTTCAAGGTATTCACATTTGGCCCAGTGGCCACTAAGTGATTGCTGCCAGAATTTAATTCATCAACGGCACCAAATTCAAAAATATTACCGGCTTTATCTTTTGCAATAAACCCTAAATGAGTTTGATAAAAACGAATAAATTGCGATTGCTTACTGGGTGCATAAGAGCCATCGGTTAATGGTACTAGGGTATCGCCCATGTAAGTTAAAACATCAATATGACTATAAGTGGGTTGCCCGTTTTCTTGCGAGCGTTGAATGCTGGGAATGTTAAATTCCCAACCTAAACCGGCAATACCCGCCCCTTTACCTGAACTGTAATTTAATGACAACTCAGGTTGCAAACCCGACGGCCCTTTTGGCACAGCAATGCTCACGGCGTAGCTTGCACCACCTGTGTTTAACGAAGGCTCGAAGGCTTTGCCTAAGCCTTCTAACGAACCTGGGCCTTCTGGCAAGGAAATATTATCGCCTTTAACCGATGTGTCTTCTTCAGCGTGTGCAAATGGCATTGGGGAAATGGCCAAGACACAGGTGAAAAAAAACGGCAGCAAGCGGAAGGCTTGCTGCTTAAGTAAGGCTGGGGTTTGGGTTAGGTACTGCACGTTGGCTTAGTTTACAGCTTTATGGGCGATTACACGCCAAAATACATTTGCGTTACCTGCACTGTCATTCATATCAAGAGTAAAACCTGCTTGTGTAAAACCATAAACATGCGCATTTGCTGCATTATCCCACCCTCCATTATGTGAAACTGTTGATGTTACATTCAGCGTTGCATTAACACTCCTGTCTCCAGTAATAAATTGAGGGTACGTCACAACTACTGTATCTACTAATGCGGGAACCATTCCCCAGATAGTTATAAACCCTGTATTTTTATCCCAATAATAGCCGCAATTATTTGATATACCGCAATCCGAAACTCCTATCGCATATTTTGCCCGTTTAAGAACCCCCCTATTATCAACTCCCCCTGTAGGTATCCTATTAACATTCAATTGTCCAGAATTTATATTACTGGCATTACGAAAATAATTAATATTTTGGCCACCTAGTTTAGCCGCATTATCAGCTTGAATTGCTGACGCTGCCTTTGCATTTTTACCTAAATATTTATTTTCTAATATGACACCATTATCATATATATCATTTGCTTGAATAATATTAAAAGGCCAGTCGCTAGTGCCTAAATTCCCATGCCCTCCAGGTTGATATGGAATGAAGCCTTTTTGTGATGTTCTAATGAATTTTCCAGAGTTTCCACCTGCAGTTAACCCGTAATGCCCATTCACAAATTCTTGCCTCATAAATCCAGATGAATCAACATTATCGAGTTTTTCAGCATCCCTAGCTTTTGCACCAGTAAACTTGCTTTCTAAACTAGCGGTTCGAGTTGAAAGCGACGTTACATCTGAATTCGCATCTGCTATTTCACTATCAACATAATCTATTTGCGCATAAGTATTGGCGACTAACCCACCTAATTTATCCGCATTATCGGCATCATCAGCGCGGGTAGCATGGTCTGCATGATTTGATGTAAACGCATGGAAACTTGGCACTAATTGCGAGCGCGGAAACATTTCAGCCCCACCACCTATACTGATGCCTAAATATGTTTTTGTGGTGAAATCTACGCACTCTTCGTTGCAATCATAGGCAGGTGTTGAGTGGCTGAAGTCATCGCTATGCATGGGATTAATCGCCCCTAATAGAACATTCACATAACCATGAATTACACTCACATTATTATGGGATTCTGTCCAAACTGGGGTGCCACCCGTTGGTGTGGCATAAATATTAAACGTTATATCATACACATCATCGGATACAGCTTCGCCTTCTGCATTGTGTAAGCGCCCTTGAAATGGCACCAAGCGGCTAATATCGTTTTCCCCTTGTGTAAATGCGGGAAGAGGCGTCATAGCTAATGTTGCCAGTAAAGATAATGTATATATCTTTTTGGCTAGACTTTTCGTTTTCGTGTGTAACTTCATGTGTTTCCCCAATTTTTTGCATTATTTTTTGTAATGCCGAAGTTTGGTTTTAAAATTTAATTTTTCATCTCGGATGCGCTTCGCTTATCCAAGCCACGTTTTGTTTTTAAATCCCAAAGGCACAGTTGTCTTCCAGCTCTTAAAGAATATTTGTCAGCTTTTTGATTCACTATTACTCAATTGGAAATTGAATATCCTTTGGTTTACCAAAGCTGTATTCCAATTCAACCTCTATATCACTTAAATATTGAAACTGTAATTTGCGATTGTTATATCGATTATTTTTGATACGTAACATCCATGTGCTCACCGCTGGACTATGATTAGATAACTGGGTATTTGGCACGACTTCTGGGCTAGCATAACCATCAATACTGGCTTCAACTGTTGCTAAAAATGGCGACTGCTCAAGTATGCGCCCCTTTTGTAGGGTATAACTGAAAATATCATCTTTAATCGGATACTCAGTAAAAAAGGTACGTACAAATGAGCGGTCTAACATAACCAAATCTACTAAAGCTGGAGACATGTTGTTATCACCACGCACAGAGCGACTGGCAGTGCTGACTAAATTTAAGTTGATGGATTCTACTTTGATATTGGGGTGTGCAGGGAAAATACTTTCATCTGCAATATCCAGCGTAAATTCAAAATGCACATCTCGGTTTTCTGGGTTGGCACCTAAAATGCGATTTGCCTCAATAAAGCTACGGAACTTTGCCTCGGCAATGTCTGGGGTAAATTGACCAAAACCTAAAATGTCATCTTTTAACGAGAAGCGTACTTTTGCGATTTGTTGGCTAGGGTAACGCAATTGACGCATTTTTAAGTCCCACGCTTTTAATGCATCAAAAAAATCCCCTAAATTTGGGCTAAAGCTACCGGCAAACTCAGCCGAAAAAACCGACTCAGCACGAACATAAGGATCATACGACACAGATAAAGGCTCGGGTAAACCACCATCTAAACGCAATACAGGGTTGTTGAATTTCTCGCTCCATTGATATTCCAATGCTTTAGCCGCGTAATAGGTAAGCTCTATTGCTGTTTCAAAAGAGTCATTGGCTGCTTGTTCGGTACGACTGGCCTCCATGCGATAAGCAGGGTCGTTGTAATAAGCACTATCGAAGTCTGCAATTGCGACAGCATAGTTCGCTAAAATCCGCTCCGCTTTTTTAAATAGGTTGTCAACTACGGCCTGCTGACGCTCTTCTGCTTTTAAAGATGCCTCTAATGAGACATCTAAAGTTGCCAACTCTAAGGCCATGTTTTTAAGCAGCGCACCACTGTTAATTGCATCAACATCGGCTTGTTGTATGGCTTGCAAAAATGCCATGGCTGATTGGCCTTTCGCCAGTTTTTCAATATTTGGGTTACGAGAAGAACCTTCACTGGTGCCCCAAGATTGACCATTACTTGTCCCCTTACTGGTACCCCAAGATTTCCCCCAAGATTTAGAAATAGAAAAAGATCCCAAACCACCGCTAACAGATATTCCTCTAGAGCCACCACGTGAAGAGCCAGTAGATGTCCCTTTTGAGGTACCTGTTGACGATCCTTTAGATACGTTACAACAAGTCGCCATGGTATTGGCATATTGTAGTAAACTTAATTCTTCGCCATTTTTTAGAAATAACTTACCCAGATCGCCACTGCGCTGTTGTTCAATGACGATTTTTTCTGCTGTATTGGTAATTTGAGTGCGTACTTGACTGGTCGCCAAGAGAGCTTGCTGGTAAGCCAGTACCTCAATCCCTATTGTCCCGGCTTGCTCCTCAGTAACAGAGTGAAACACTTCGTCTTTATAAGTTTGTCGACCTTGCGCTGTGTGCACATCATAACCATCAGGTGATATACCTGTTAGCTCTGCTAGCTGATCTACATATTGAGAGGTTTGTGAACGTAACTCGCTGGCTAAGGTGGTCTGATCCACCTCATAAGTGCGTAATGCTGATTTTGCTGACTGCTCCGCTTCAGTTGCTTCTTTTATTCTATCTGCCGCTATATTCAAAAAATTTTCCACTCTTTGATAGGGTACAAAATCTCCCGCTAAAAGTAATGGGTTAAACCCAGATTGAATATCTTGATATAGACGATCAATGTCGTTTACTTGGCGTTTAATTTGATAGCCATTGTTATCTTGAAAGTGGTCTTCGCTTTGTAATGAAGCAAGGGCAATTGACTGTAAATACAAATGACTTGCAGATTCTTTCGCTAATTTAGCAGCCTCTGTACGGCCAACTTCGTTTTGGATACGATCATGATTGAGATCTAAATCTTCTGGCCCAGGAAAGTTACGGTACGGGGGGTTATCAACGTCTTTAACATTGTTCTTAAAAAACATGAATTTAGCATTACTAGAAGCTACCATACCATAGCGATTTAATAACTCGGTATAACGCTGAAATTCATTAGGGGTGGTTGGTCCCTGAGTATTATTTACTAAAAATGGAAGTGCGCTACCTTCGTTACCCACTGGGCGTAATACTGAACTGAAACCCATTAGAGATGGCGTCGCTTCTAGCAAGCCTTGCTTAAAAATACCTTTTGCTTCAGTAAGTAATTCAATTTGTGATTTAGTGCTTGGGTCGTCATCCGCTTTAAAACGATTTCGTAAACCCTTCACTAATGAATTATTACCTTTTAATAATCTTGCTTCAGCTAAAAAATTGAAACTCTCTTGAAAGCCCCATTTAGCATGATTTAAATGCTTTTGTGATAAGGTGTCTGCCGTAAGCAAAATAGCCTCAAATGCTTGATGGGCCTGCAACAAATACCCCATGTGATTCACATTTAAGTTACACCCTAGAGTGACTCCATGCTCGGTTCCATCTGGTTTCGAGTCTAGGCTTGTTAATAGTTCTTCATACGTTTTGCCAACAACCCTGTTTGGTGTACCTTCAAACCAGGTGAGTTTATAACTTTCACCACAAGCAAGTAACCCCCATGCAGCACTGATGCCTGCATGCGGTGTTTCTAATTCTCGGTTACGTTCTTCTGCAGTTGTGGTTTGGGCAAAGATGATGCCTAACATTAACGAAATTAAAGCCATTTTTTGTGTAAAAGCGCTCGAGAAATTCATTATTTACTCTCCTCTTGGCTTTGAATGCCGGTATCTAAACGCACGCCACCACTGTACATGCTACCACCTTGGTACAACTGCCCTGCGCTGATGTACATTTTATAATGTTTATTTAAATTACCCGCTGGTGCATCCATACCCGTTGGCACCGCATAGTAACCACCACCCGCACTTGGGCCAACATCGTTAGGGGCGTTGGTCTCGTATGCGTCGTCTTCTAAGTCGTCTGCTTTAAATCCATCACTATCTTCTACTCCTTGCGAGCCTGATGTGCTCATAAGTGGGAAGCGGTCAATATCAAAAGTGGCGCTGTCCATGGCTTTTAGTGACGGTGTTCCAGCTGCTCCAAATAACGAGAACATGCCCACGTGGATGGCTTCTGGATTCTTAATGGCCAAAATATCTTGCGTGGTGTACGGCAAGGTTTCCGCATTGCGGGATGCATTTAATACATCTGAATTTAATTTAACAAAATACACACCGGCATTACTGCGGATATTGCTAAATTGATGAGAGAAGCTGCCTCTCAACCCTGTAGTTTGTTCGGTGATCAATACATTTTGTTGGCCATTAATAGAGCGTTCTGCGTGAGCGGCTCCCGTTGGGATATAGGCCGATGCGGTTACTTCGCTTAATGGTTTAGGGGCCGTGTAAGAGGCTGGCCAGTAATCGGCTGCGTAAGCTTCGTATGCATCAGGGTTGTAGATTTTGATATAGTCGACATCTGTATCGGTACCAATAGCATTGGAAGCAAAATCAAAACGGAGGCGGGTAACTAAGCCTTGTTTTGTCCAGCGACTATTGTTTGAAAGATCGAGTGTCGCCACATAATAACCATCTGCATCTGGCCCTTCTAGTGTTACCTCAGATGATTGCTCTGCAAAAGATCCAAATACAATATGCCTTTTACCAGAAAAGCTATCAGCTGATTCATTACCGAAGAAAAGACTATTATAATCAACGCCTTGATTCACGCGATAACGAATTTTAACGTGAGAGTATTTACTACCGTCAAATTCATCATTAGTATTTTTTAGGAAACGGAGAAATTGAGGGTCGCCACCTGTACTGACTAATTTAACCGCGCCATTTGCAATAGATGCGGTATAGCGGGCTTTATGCCAGTTATCTAAATCACTTTCTAGTTTATAGTTTTTATGCATTACATATGGGTTGGTAAATGGTGATTTACCCACATAAAAACCTTGGATTTCAGCTTTTGAGCCCACAGGGGCGACAGAGCCATTAACCTCACTTCCAAAAACTAACCTCGCAAAAACATTAGATAAATCACGACTATGAGTTCGCTCAACTTGAATTAGGTAAAAATCATCTGGTAAAGATAAAATTTCGTAATTATCTATATCGTAAGCTTTCCATAAAATTTGCTTAGTGTTTGAGTGAATCTTGAATCTTGATAGGTCTCCATCCATACCTAGTTGAAGTGACAATCCAAAGGCTTCTGAATCATCAGGAACACGAACTATAAATGACGAATAAGTTCTCTCACCCGCTTTAACTTCTAAACCTTTGTTATAGGAATTAACAGGTATAAAATATCCCGAACCGGTTTGTTCTGCCAAATTTACATTAGGCACATTAGATGGATTCAGCGTTTCGACTTTCGCTAAGGTACCATTACTGGCATTACCCCAATTCCATCCATTTTCATTGTAAGGGTCAGGGTGGTAGTTTTTAGCGTTATGATTTTCTGCATTTTGAAAGTTTACTAAACCTGATGCTCTATTGACTTCGCATTGAGGTCCAAACACATAAAGGTTTTCTTGGGTTGTAATTTCATAAATGCCATTTTTAGCCATAGATAAATCACAATGCATGTCAGTATAATTTTTAGAAGCCTTTAATGATACTTCGACACGATACCAATCATTTGCCAGAGGCGTTACTTTTGAAGGTAAGTTTGTCTCACTTATGACATCACCCGTTACTAGATTTAGCAATTTTGAAGAAATAAATGACGACCCATCCCCAAAACGAAAACGTAATTGATTTGTCGAACCCGCTTTTGCAAATACGGAGAATGTTACGACATCTCCAGATTTAACTGGGAATGTACCATCACCCTGGGTCTCACTTCTAAATATCCAACCAAGTTTTCCATTACCATTGTGTACAGCATTAACCGCTGCATTACCTGATCTAGGGTCTAGGATATTTGCCTTAGAGAGTCGGACGCCGACAGGGGACCATTGGGTAAAATTCTCAGAATACGAAATATAATTCTTCCCAAATTCCACCTCACCCGGTTTAGGCTCTATATCAATAAGGTAACCATCTTCACTAATAGCCGTTGTGTTATTAATACGTTTATACAATTGCCATGTACGAGACTGTAGTGTTTTGTCTAATTGATTGTAGTCGGTAACGTCTACAGCTTGTAGAGTTATTGGCAATTGCGCCGTGGAGGGTGAAAGTAATACTTTCATCTCGCCACTAGAGGCAATTAATTGAGGGGATAGCTCTTCTATTTGAGAAGCACTTAGAGCTTCAGTATAGTCTTCCTCCGTATCACACTGAGTTCCACCTTGATCAGTAGTACACTTTTTAATTCGTATAGTGGCTGTGGTTACTTCATAACCTAACTGCAAAACTGCCAATTCATAATCACACGGAATTAATCCATCAAATTCGAAATATCCGTTTTCATCCGTTTCGGTATTTAAGACAATACCACAGCCATTTAATTGAATATTAATCCCTGCATCTGGCAAGGTCCCTGTAACCTTATGTACTGATGCCCCGCTTACATCTAAGCTCCAATTTTCGAGTCTACCAACACTGCTTGACGTATTAGTTATTGATAGTGTCCACTGGCCTAAACTTAGCTGACCGTTGAAAATATCTAATGAATCTATGGATTCATCAAAATCATCATAACTAACATTACTTAGGTCGCTACTTTGATATTCATGGAGGCTTGCAATTGTTCTTACTTCCTCTTGAGTTTCTTCATTAAACCAGCTAGGCCCAATTAATGCTAAACTTAGAGACTCAGGTACAGGATGGTTGACTTTTAGTTTTGTCATCACATCAATAATACTGAACCTCTCTGTGATATTTAAATCAAACAAATTAACAGATGGGCTTTCTGGAGAGCCAGATAATATATTGCCTTCTTTAAACTCTGAAATTATTGAGTCTTTCTTTTTTGGTTCTGCAGATAATCGACGAGCTATAAATTCACCTTGAATTTGAATCGGTTGATCAAATACACCATAAATATTTTCTGAATATGAGCCTTTCAAATCTAACGGAGATAAGCCGTCTGTTTCACTACCTCGCTTTCCGGTAATTGTAAATTCTCGACGTATTTCTTGATTATATGGATTATGCTCATGCTCCGCTGGCAGATGTAACTGACCAAGAACCTGAAAATGCGACTCTGGGTCAGATAGCTTTGCACCCGAAAGATAGGTAATTTCAGGAATTAGTAATGAACGCTCTTCATCTAAGAACGCTTTCACAGAAAATTCACCATCAGGAGCAAAACTTAAGAAATAAACAGGGTTATGCACATCCGCAGTTTTGTCGTTAATGCTGGCAATATTCACTGTCATTTCATAATCGCCAATAATATCAGCAACATCTAACGTTACATCAATGCGTTTTTCTTGGACTGAGCCATTTGCTCTTAATACGATTTGGGTTTTGTAATTATTTGAGGATTGCATACCTGTACGATTTGCAACCATGATCAATTCACCATTAGAATTTGATACGTTACCTATTGCAAAATCAGTCAGAACTGCTTGCCCCCCCTCATCTAATGATTCAAACAATAACCAATCTACAGCAGGTTCAATGGTGGCTTGCCAGTTTAATACACCATTACCATCATTAGTAATAGCAATTCGCTGGCGATTTAGAAAGTCTCCAAAGGCTACTGTGTCTTGAGTATTTGGAAAATCAAAATAGCCATCGCCATTCCAGTCGATATCACCAGGTGTGAGGTTATCCCAAAGGGCTTCTACACCGTATTCGCTTAGGCTTAGCAGTGGCTCTAGGTCGATATCAGGTGGTAGCAAGGTACCCATTGATGGCAATAAGGCTGATTGCTCGGCCATGTAAACCCAAAGACCTGTATTGACTTCGATATCGGTAAATTCTTCTTTTAGAATAATTTGTGAGCCACGGGACTTTTGAACCGATAAGAATTTATTTCGATTTGAGTCGTATTTCCATATCTCTAAAAATGGTACACCTGCCAAGGCTTGCTCATGGGGGATTAAATTATCAGATGACAAACCGATTAAATTCCAACCTGGGTACAACACCATTTCGCCAACAGTTTCGCTGGCGTTTGTTATTTCAAGGTTAATATCTTGAGTGGCTTGCATCCAATAGCCTTGCCCTACGTTTAAGTGGGTTAAATTTGAGGTTTCTAGACCTTCATATTTAGGCCAGCTTTGCCATGTTTTTGTATTGTTATCAAACGTCCATATTGCTGTTATTTTAGATTTAGCATCACCAAAAGTATTGTCAATTGAGGCATTAGCCGGCAATCGAGGGAAGCTCACCAGTTGCCATTGCTCAGCTTTTAAATTGAGGGCTGATACATGCAGAGGCAGCACCAAGCATATGCAGGCGAATAACGTTTGCGATATAGGACGCACAATATTTTTATAAAAATTCATTTCCTTGTACTCCTTACTTCACCGGAAAACCAGGTGGGCCCAATGGCGCATCCGTTGTATTTAGGTTGCTTTGATTGGTTAAGTTTTCTTTGAATATAGTAATTTTACTGGCCGCTTTAGCTTTATCTTTAAAGGCTAGTAACATTTTGTTTTTTTGTTCGCTCAATAAGGTTTTTCGCAAACTGGGTTTTAACTCATCAAGCGGCGTCGTTTGCTTGGACCTTTCGTCTACTAAACGCACCAAATACGTTGCACTTTTAATTTTGAATGGAGCTGATATCTCACCTACTTTTAATTTGCTGGCAGCCTGAAATACTTGTTGAGGCACACCTGCCATTTGACTGGTGTTTGACATCCAAGGTAATTTCCCTGAGCGATTTGCCGTTTTAGCATGATGGGATTCTAGAGCGTATTGACCAAAACCTTCTTCTGGTTTTAGATATTCGGCGGCTTCTTTCACTTGTTTTAACGCTAACTTCCCAGCGGGCAAATCGTCACGCTGCTGGAATAATGCAATACGCTTCATTGCGGGCTTGGTGTATTTCTCCTTATTGGTTTCGTAATAGATACTTAAATCAACGTCTGTAATTTTGATGCTTTCTTGCACTTTTTGCTGCAAATATTTTTTATATTCGTAAGCCAATAACTTACGCTGATTGTTAATGTACTCTGGACTTTCATTAAAGCCATTTTCTATGGCCTTGTTGTACATCACTTGCTCTTCTATCATTTCATTTAATAACTCAATGCGGCTATCTTCAGCGCTCACCATGGGGTTAGAACTGTAAAACGCCAACTGATGGTCAAGCTGATTACGAGTAATAGCATTACCATCAACTTCGGCAACTATACTCTCGCCTATTTGAGACAGGTTGTATTGTCCATCTATGGTTTCTGCTTGCTCATTTGAGCACGCAGCTAAGCATAATAAACACAGAGGTATACTTAGTGCTTTCATTATTATTCACTCCAACCTAACACCAAGTCTTGCTCATAAGATGTATTACCTGAGGTTGTTACTTTTACATTTATACCCGGAGCAACGATACTGCCTTGATCTTTAATTTTAAGCTTAATATTTGCAACACCGCCATTTGGGTTAAGAATACTTTTATAAGGTGTAACTGTAATTTTATTATTTGTTAATTCATCACTTGTTACAGATAAATACACGGCTCCATCGGTTGCTAAATTAGCTAGATTTACTGTTACCTCTGTTTCACCAAACGAGACTAGATCCACATTTTGAGTTAATACAAAATCTGAGGGGTTATATTGTTGGTATTCTTCTTTAGTATCTGGATTTTGCTTACTACTACCATCGCTACACGATGCTAAAGCAACCATTAAAGAAATAACGAATAATTTTTTCATTACTTGTGCTCCCAAATATATACTTGACCATCAGCATGCAATGAAATGAATCCACCATTAATGAGTTCTAGCCCACGTACTTGTGAATACGGTGCCGCGACACGAGCTTGGAAACTACCATCTACGGATGAGTAACTTTCTATTACTCCGGATGTTCGGCCAACATAAATACTGTTATTTACCGCCTTCACAGCGCTAACATCTAAGTTAGGCACAACCTCCTGACTGTTTAAATTACCAATATTAGTTGCGTAGATACCACTGCCAGAATAGCTATTAGCTAAAATGAGATTTTCACCAGAAAGCTCTGCTACTACTTTCTCACAACACTCTGCACCGCCATTAATGTTGTAAATGACTTCTTGCTTGGTTGCATCCCAAACGAACATTATTTTTTCTGGGTTGGATGCTTGTATATATAGAATATTATTACGGGCCAATAAACTGGTCAAAAAGCCATCGTAGATTTTCCAATTACCAATGTAGGAAAGTGTTTGCAGGTTGAATTGATAAAAATAACCATCAGCGTGTAGTGCATACAGGTTTACGCCATCAATGGATAAATCTGTCACGGTTGAAGTGTTTTTATTAAATGTGGCCAACTTAATTGATGAATTCACATCCCATACTTCTATGGTACCGCCCACATTACCCATGATTAAATATTTACCAGAGGTAGCCAGTTGGGCAACACCGTTAGCATCTGATGATTCTATACTTCTGGCTTGGCTTAAATTATTTAAATCATAAAGTTTTACGCTGGCATTGTTTGTTGATGCTACAGCTAACTCTTCATCAACTAACAACATTTTGGCCGCGCCGGTCTCGAATGTAGCGATACTGGCTACCAAGGTTGCATCTTGCGTTAAAACAGAGGTTTTAGCTCGTGGGTTTGTGCCATCTAAGGATTCTTCTAGGTTAGTTCGCCCGTCGTTATCTGGGTCTAAATTTGCGTCACTGGCATCTAGCGGGTTAAGACCATTTTTAATTTCAAACAAGTCTGACATGCCGTCGTTATCGGCATCTTCTAATCCACTATTATTGCCGTCAACTGCGTAAGGAATGCCGTCACCGTCATAGTCAACATTACCGTTTGGCAGCGGGATATTTGGGTCATTTGCATCTAAGTCTTTGAAATCAGGAATGCCATCCCCATCGGTATCAAGGGTGCTATTTAAACCAAGTAAAACTCTAAAGTTATTCACAGCTCCCGGTGAATTTGCCGTATAGAAGATATAATCTGAATAACCAGAATATTCATTTTCCATTATATCAGCATAAGCAAATACATCAGAGTAACTTTCAGACATTTGCCCCCCGAAAATCCCCAACTGTGAAGATTCGGTATAATCACTCTCAACCGTTTTAAATATTCTTATGCGGTCAGGGTCATCAAGGCCATTATGAGATGTAATTATGAATGATTGCTTACCATTCCCCCTAAATATCAGATCAGGCAGCTTATCGAAACCTGTCTCCTTGATATTTGGGATAATATATAACTGACCATTATCATTATAGGGTTTCTCAAACAGTAAAGTAGGTGCTGAAAACGAAGGCGCATAACCATCCCATGCACCGGCAAAAGAAGCCATGACATTACTAATGACAGTGGACGGATCGCCAATGTCGACACCTGATGCCACAATATCCTGTGCATCATCACCATTAATATCACCAAATGCAATGCGACCTGTGATTTGCGGAAGGCTTAATTCTCGCCAAACACTACTGCCAAATGGCTGGCCATCGGCGCTTCGCTTATAGATATAGAGGATTTGATTAACTGCACTAAATGCCCATAATTCTGGGCCGTATTCCGAATCAAAATTAGTAAAGCCTAACTGGATAGGGCCACCAACCGGCAATGAGAATAGGCTAATAAGTTGAGGGGAGGCATATTGATTTTGCGCGTTTTGCTCTAATACAAACACTTTGCCATGATCGGTTGCAATAACTAAATCTAAGCGTAAATCAATATTCCAATAAGCAAACAACATAGAAGACGGCACACCATTGACCACTTCATCCCAAACAAGCGGAGCACCGTGCTCATCAAGCAAGTTCCTATACGCACCAGGACCTGCATCAACAATAGATGCCTTACCTATATCCGCTGCTGTTTTTGGAAATTGTGCAGCATTATTTGGTGCTGAACCTAATGTGTATTCATCTTCATTGGCGAAGCCATCGCCGTCGTAATCTCCACGAGGATTATAGGTATTACTTAAAAATTCAAGGCCGTTGCTAATACCATCATTATCGATATCTAGATTACCGAAGAGGACTGGGTCATTTGGATCATTAGGGTTTTTACCATCGGCTAGTTCTAGTGAATCGTATATACCATCACCATCTGAGTCAAAATTAGATGGCAGCTGAACATTTTGTATTACTAAGATTCCACGATCTGAAATTTGGACGTTAGCGACGGTCGTACCCGCTATTTGCAGGGATAAAACATCCCCTACCCGGGCGTGGTAAATATCGCGTGAACCAATATTGGCTTCTAATGGGATTTCAAGCGTGAATTGATAATTGTTTGAGCTACTGAGGGTTGATTCGGCTAAATTAACATCTGCATATCGTGCTGTGATCAGCATACCATTTTGTGTAACTTGCTCACCAGCCGAAAATACATGACCCTGAATGACAAAAGGTGGCTCTGGCACACTGGCATTTACTATTGGTACGCTCAGCAAGAGAAGGATAGCTAAAAGATTTTTCACCCTGACACTCCCATTAGTACGTCAGTTCATTGTAACTAATGGGAGCAAAAAACTTATTAGAGTTATAAAGAACACAAAAAAGCAGGCCGTCCATTAGCGCCAAGCATTTTATTAATAACGACAGGAAAATCAATCTTTTTATAATACTTTATAATACTTTATAATACTTTATAACTAGACGGCTGTGTTTTTTTATTGCGCAAAAAAATCAGAACAAAAAACATCCAAAACATACTCCCACCAGATGATTTTTTTTCATTTGACGCTTGACTTTTAGTTGCTCCAGCTGAGTCTTTCTCAGCATATGGTAAAAATTTTGGCCAAACCGCATTCTGGCAATCACTAACATTTTCGAAGTTATTAAAAGTTGCTATTACTGGAAAATATTGGGCATCTTTAATGCAGCTTCCTTCATCCTGACTTGCTGAATCGCAAATTCTTGGGTTTTTAATTAATGCGTATTCTGTTTCAGAATTTTCAGCCAAATTAAAGAATATCAGCATGACATGGTTTAACTGATTCTGGAGGGGCAATTGATATGTATGCCAAGTATTTATTTTGTTCAAATCATAAAGAGGTGTAGTTAAATCATCCAATGCCACAGGGTTAATTGGATTTTCATTTACAAAACCAATAACCCCTGTTGGAAACTCTGCACTTATTTTAGCATCAAAACGAAAATATAATTCTTCGTTATTTAAATTATCTACATAAGTCAATAAAACACTACGCTCATTTTGAGTAATTTGACCTGACTTTAATGCTACGACTCCTTCCCCTAGATTTACCCCATACCAAGGCTCACTATGCTCGTTATTTGGATTATATTGAGATGATTTGGTTCCTGAGTAAAAAGGCCAAGGCAAATAAGCCGAAAGGTTTATCAAATTCTTAAGTACTTTACTATTCAACGAGTGTACGGCTGTAACATTATCATCCTCGAATATCAACTCTGCTTGGTGCTCACCTAAACTACCACCTAATGCACTAACCTGAAAATCACATACTGACGCTGAAGGTATAAAATGGCCATCCGATTCATCACCAGCATTTACCTCGAACTCTTGATTATCTACGCCAGCCAAATATATTTCATTAACATCCACAGAATCAGTGGTGGGGTTTATTATTTTAAGTACTGCATTCTTTCTAGCACCCTCTCCCAAAAAACCAAGTTTACTTTCACCAACAATGTTTATTTGATTGATTTTAGATTGAACCCAACCAATATAAGAACCGACTTCTGTATAAACTCCGTAATATTCTGGCAACCCACAACCAATCCCCCAACTAACAAGACCAATTAAAAATATTACATCTTGATATTGGCTAATAATTGGGCCGCCACTATCACCTGAACATGAGTCCTTACCTCCTAACAATTCTCCCGCACATAAGGCATAATCCCAATATTCATCATCATCAATCTGATAAGTATCTTGGCAAATGCTATCGGCTTGATAGCTCACATCAACTTCCAGCAATTTAGAACTTAAACTTGCAGCATCTTCTGCGTTCGTTAAACCCCAGCCAAGAATGGTTAGCTTATCATTTTGCTTTAATTCAATGTCAGGCCATATTTGCACTACCTCTAATGCGCTTTTTGAATGTAACTTTATCAATGCTATGTCATTTTTATAAGTTTCAGGTTGAAATTTTTCATGCAATATTATCCAATCTACCTGATGGGTTTCCACACCTATATCTTTATTATTACCACCTAAATTTACGGTAATATCTCTTTTATCAATACCGTAAAGGCAATGTGCTGCGGTTAGTAAAAAGTTTTCATGTATTAAAATTCCAGCACAGAAATGACCATCAATTTTTTGTATTGATGCCAACCAAGGGTAGTCCATTTCAGCTTCGCTACCCCCTATTATATTGCCATTTAAAGTATCAGCATAATTCTGAGAATGAGATATTGTCGATAGAGTTAAAAATAATATAAATAAAAAATATTTCACAAATAGTTACTTCGTTTTAAATTGAACGTTAATGGGAACTGATAATTAATTTTTCATCGACAAAACTGCAAACGGCATTATTCCCTTACCACAACCAGTTAACAAGTATTACCCCGTCATTGGTCGGAGGCGGTAAAACCTTTCCGACAACAAGCACAACGCTTTTCCTTACTCTATTAACTTACCTTACCCTATTAACTTACCTTACTCAGCAACCTGCCCTTCAGCCATCTGCTGTTCGCTTACGTTAATATTGCTGGTCACAGCCAATGCTGTTTCATGCAGGCTACTGATATAAAGCTTACCATCCACTTCTAACGCACCCGTGGTGAGGCCATACATACCTAGTGGGTCTTGTAAGTTGAATACTACGCCTCCTTTATCATTTATGGCAACGATGTGTCCATAATGTTGGGCTTTAGGGCGAATAGCCGCAGGAAGGCGTTGCACTAATTTACGTAAGAAAGGTGAATCAGATAGTGCATCAAGTGCTCCAGAGCGTGGGCTGACCAGTCCTAGCCAGTACACTCCGTTAGAGCCTTGTGAGATGTTGTCCGGAAAACCCGGCAGCTCATCAATCACGACACTGATTTTGCCACGATTTTCACCGTTTAAACCCACACGTAATACACGGTAGGTGCCGGTTTCATTAAATAATACCGATTGCTGGTCGTGACTCATGGCCACGCCATTGGCAAAGTTAATGCCCGATGCTAATACGGTGGTTTGTTTGGTTTGTGGGTTGTATTCAAGAATGCTGCCGTGACCACCGTGTTCCATGGTGTCTAACAAGCTGGCGCCATAGGTGCCGTGATCTTTGGCAACAAACTTTGACGAGGCATCAGAAAAATAAATCATGCCATTGGCCGCTATGTCCACGTCATCCGCATAGTTAATGGGCTGGCCGTTAATGCTGTCGGCTAATACGGTTATGGTTTTATCTGGGCTTACGCTGAGCAACCCTTTAAACGCATCCGCTACAATTAAGTTACCGTGGTTATCAAACTCAATGCCTAAAGGGCGCCCTCCTGTGTTGACCCATGTTTGAATATTACCCTGTGGGTCAATATAGTCGATATCGCCATTTAATAATGAAAAATACACATTTCCGTTGGCGTCTTTGTCTAAATCTTCTGGGCCAATGCTATTGGTTAATTCGATACGATTCACTTGGCTAAGCTGTTGATTTTTTGCAAATGCGCCGGTGTAACCAGGGTTTGTAGGAGATTGCCAAGCCACAGGCTCTACGGGTACAGGCCAAAAACAAAGGTAAGCGGCTAATAAACCTGTTGAGGATAGTGCTATTTTTTTTATCATATTTCATCCTTAATTTTTATTATGCGCCCCTGAGGCTAGCTTTACTTGTGCTGTTTCATGGGATGGCTAAAGTAACATTTTTTAGGCATAAAAAAAGCGCCTAAGTCGATGTTTCCACCGTCTTGGCGCTTTTTATAGAAGCTGGTTAATTACGCAAGCAAGTAACCGCCATCCACATTGATGCATGCTCCTGTGGTGTAACTTGATGCATCGCTGGCGAGATACAATACAGTACCTGCCATTTCATCTGGTTCAGCTACGCGGCGCATTGGAATGTGCTCTAAGGCTTTATTCAAAATGGCTTCGTTTTTAACCAGTGCTGATGCAAATTTAGTATCCGTGGCACCGGGCAATAAGGCATTCACACGAATACCCAATTGTGCGCATTCTTTGGCGAACGCTTTGGTCATAGAGATAACCGATGCTTTGGTTACGCTGTATATACCTTGTAGATCACCCGGAATAATGCCGTTTACAGAGGCCACATTAATAATGCTACCACCGCCGTTGGCTTTCATTAACTTGCCACCTTCTACACACATAAAGAAGTAACCGCGAATATTTACATCGACGGTTTTTTCAAATGCACTGATGTCAGTGTCTAAAATGTGGCCAAAATACGGATTAGCCGCTGCGTTGTTCACAAGGATATCCAACTTACCGTGGGCCTCTTTAATATGATCAAAGGTGGCTTGGATTTGCTGAGTATCGCCAATATGGCAAGCAAAGGCTTCGGCGCTGTGTCCTGCTGCTTTTATTTCATCAACCACTCGTTGGCAGCCATCAATTTTACGGCTAGATACAATAACGTGTGCGCCTTGTTCAGCCAATAGTTTTGCTATGCTTTCACCAATGCCACGACTTGCACCGGTTACTAATGCAACTTTACCCGTTAGGTTAAATAATTCTGTGTTCATAATTTCGTCCTTGAGATATCAACGGTAAGTAACCTTAACATCCGCCATGGGTAAGTGGTGGAAATTATTGTAGTAAGACAAGTTTAATTTACCACTACCATTAAACACAAAACGGTTAACCGCTGTATTGGCCATTACTTCGTTTAATTCAAACGCTTTTTTGGCACTCACACCTAATACATCTTGCAAACACATAGAAATAGATCCAGCTGAGCTCACTACCACAATTCGCTCTTTGCTTTGTGCATTGCTTATTATGTTATTTACAGCGCCGGTTACTCTTTGATAAAACTCATCAAAGCTTTCTGTGTAGTCACCGTCTTTGCCTTCAAACCAGTTAAATATGGCTTGAGTGTAAATTTTGTGAAATACCTTGTTTGCTTCTGGTTGCGTGAGTATTTCGCGCTTCATGTATTCTGGGTCAGCAAAGCGCTCGTCATGCACAGTTAAAATGTTAGTATGATCTAACTCGTTAAACTCTGGTTTGATTTGCACCGGTAATTCTAACGATGACCCTGTTACTTGCTCGTAACCCGTTACTAAACCTTCTAGGGTTTGCTGTTGACGATTTAACGTGCCGCAAATTAACTGAGTTGGTTTAATGGTGCTAGCCAAGCTACGACCAAGAACCACTGCTTGCTGCTTGCCTAAATCAGAAAGTGCGTCGTAGTTCTCTTTACCAAAACTGGCTTGACCGTGTCGAATTAAAAATATATCCGCCACTGATTATTCGCCTTTAATCAATTTCAAGCAGCGCTGCTCTAAATAACGAGCCGAATCTACAAAGCTGTCAAAGCGAGGGTCTTTGGTTAAACCTTCGTAGAAACGCTTGTAAAGTTGCTGCATGATCACTGCTAAACGGAACATGCCATACACTTCATAAAAGGTGAAGGACTCACATTTGTAGCCAGTTTTTTCAAGGTAATATTCAATCACTTCTTGGCGAGTCAGCATGCCTGGTAAATGGGTTGGTTGAAGACGCATAGATTGTGCAGTTTCATCGTCGTCTGCTTGAATCCAGTAAGCCAGTGTATTGCCTAAATCCATTAGCGGATCGCCAATAGTGGCCATTTCCCAATCTAAAACCCCAATCACTTCTAATGGGTTATCCATGCCTAATACCACGTTATCAAAACGGTAATCATTGTGGATTAGAGACTGGGCCACATCATCAGGCATATTCGCTTTTAGCCATTCCATTACTTCTGTGAAGCTTGTGGCGTCTGGTGTTAGTGCTTTGCCATACCATTTTGTCCAGCCATTGATTTGACGTGCAACATAACCTTCACCTTTACCTAAACCCTCTAGGCCTGCGGCTTTTGGGTCCACTTGATGAAGCTCAATCATTGTATCGACTACGTTTAAGCACATGGTACGCACGTCAGCTTCGCTTAGGTTTAATTCTTCTGGCAGCTCTTTACGTGGAATAATGCCGTTGAATTTCTCCATGATGTAAAAATCACAGCCTAATACGTCATGGTCATCACATTTTGCTATGATATTCGGTACGTATTGATAGACTGGCTTTAACGCATCCATGATATCGGCTTCACGCAACATGTCATGGGCACCTTTAGCAATATGACCAAACGGCGGACGTCGCAAAATATATTCGTTACCAGCCAAACTTAATTGATAGGTTAAGTTACTGGCGCCACCTGGGAACTGGGTAATTTCCAGTTCACCGTCTGTGTTTTCAACATATTTTGATAAAAATGCTTTAACCGTTGCGTTATCTAGCTCTTCGCCTTGGCGAACCTCTACAGCCTGATCTTCTAAGCTCATACGTACTCCTACGAAAGTCGAGTTTTACTGTTATTACCCACTTGCTTCATCTTACGCAGATATAAAAACGGTAAGTTACGTTTAATGCGGATGGGTTGGTATATAAATTTTTCCCAGCTGAAACAGTTTATGCACTTGTGCAGCAATGCCTCAACTATGATATTCGATTTTTCCATGGCTTTGCTGGCAAACTGTACTCCAGAGGATTCTTTAAGCCCATGGTTTTGGTTAAATTTGCCTGAACAAACGCTGTTCATAAAATAGAAAACAATGCTATAGCTGTTTAACTCTGTACATAGGAGCATACTTAATGTCGCCACTGCCAACTCTGGTGCGTTAATAAGCACCCATAACTGGCACAAAACCGCTGCTATTGACCATTATTATTATGGCTTATAGGCGTACAGTAAAGATACGCCATATATAAATCTAATGAATATTTTGAATTTTTATTTATTAATATTATTAATGAGGTATATTAATATACAAATCAGGCAGTTGGTACGGGAATGCGATGAAAATAGACTTAAATTTATTCACTGTATTTGAAGCCATCTATAGTGAAGGCAGCTTAACCCGCGCCGCTGCTAGGCTTAACCTGACTCAACCTGCTATCAGCCATGCTCTTGGTCGCTTGCGTGATCGCTTAGACGACCCGCTATTTGTGCGCCATGGCCACAAAATGCGCCCAACACCATTAGCACAAAATCTACTACCTGACATTCAAGCGGCTCTTGCCCAGTTAAACCAAGCGATACAGCACACCCGTGGCTTTGAACCAGCCTACGCCAATAAAACCTTTACTCTGGCCATGCGCGATGTGGTTGAAGCACGCTTGCTTCCTCCATTAGTTACAGGCTTAAGTGAACTTGGGCCAAATATTTCTGCGGCCAGTGTCACTATGGATCGCAAAAATCTAGAGGCTAAATTAGCCAGCGGTGAATGGGATTTTGCCTTTGATGTTCTACGCCCATCCCCAGCTAGCATCAAGCAACTATTGATTATGACCGATGACTTAGTGGTACTAAAACGCGTTATTGGTGAACCTCTTAAAGAACTTACTCAAGAACAATACCTAGAAGCAGAGCATATTGTAGTGAGTACCCGCCCATCTGGCCCTGGTTTAGTGGATTATTCGTTAAGTGCTTTAGGTCTAAAACGTAATATAGCGTTACGCTGTCAGCATTACTTTGCCGCTTGCCAAGTTGTTGACAACACTGACTTATGGCTAACCATGCCTAAAGTTTACGCAACTATTCTTGCAGATAAATTTGAGAAAGTGGAGTTACTACCAATACCATTTAAAGCCAACAGCTTAGATGTATACCTGTATTGGCATTCTTCTCACGACAACGACAGCAGCAATAAGTGGTTCCGCCAATTCATTCACGAATTAGCAAGCAATATTTGCTTATAATTTAAGATTGACCATTTTGTTGCTTTAAACGTAAGGCTTTTGGCGTGTCATTAAACCAACGATGGCACGCCCGATAAAACGTTGAAGATTCAGCAAACCCCAGCTCTATTGCCACATCTTTCAAACTTCTGTTGGTCATAAAAATAAGCTCTTGTGCTTTTTGCTTTCGCTGATCATCCAGTATATCTAAATAGTTAGTGCCCTCTTCTTTAAGGCGCCGTTGCAAAGTTCGACTACTCACATTCAGCTTATTGGCTACCTGTTCTCTGGAAATCTGAAACTGATCACTAGGCAATATGCAATGAACCACTTTTACACGCCAACTGCTGTTGGTGTGTGCTGCCAGCATTTGATCTGCATGGGCTTTATGCAAAGCGTGTAAACCGGCATCCGATTCTTTTAATTTACGGCTTAAATATTCTACAGGAAACTGAATAGCTGTTTGTGGTGCTTTAAATTTAGGCTTAACCGACAATATAGATTCATAAACACTTAGATCTGGCCCAGCCTCATGGGGAAATGTTACTTGCATGGGTACTAAAGAATCATCACCTAATAACCAGCGGCTAAACTCTAAAAGCAAAGCCACAATGCTTTCATGTTGATGTCGGCTAAACGGTTTATTGTCAGGCTTTGGGGTGAAATAAATCCACATTTTCTTGCCCTCAAACGCCATATCCAATTCAGCCCCTTCGCTTATTAACGGCATATAGGCAGAAAAGTTTTCGTAAGCTTGCATCAAGTTGGTACTGGTCATTGCTACATATGCCACGGCATGAAAGTACGACGGGCGCACTCGCTGGCCCATTTTCAAACCAAAATAGGCATGAGCACTTTTTTCTTCTGCAACTTTCCAGATATCTTGGGTTTGATCTAATGAGAGATAGGCCGGCTGATTGGCATCTAAATCTAAATTCAAATTCAGCGATTTCAAAATAGCATGAGGCTCAACCCCTAATGATTGCGCCGCTTGCAATATGGCTTTAATCCAGTGGATGGATACCCGCTTATGATCCGAATTCATAACCACTCAGTTATCAGAGTTTCTTTGACTATTAAGGCCCAGATGGCTCGCAAGGTCAATAAAATAGGCTCGCCTGAGTACTGCTAACTAAAATGAGTTTGCTACAGTTAACTTGGCCAAAAACATAAAAATAGGCCTGAGGAGGCTATCCTATGGCAAAAAACATACAGCAATGGCTGGACGAATACGGTTCAAGCCATCAAAACAAAACCAATAAGCGTATTCATTGGTTTTGTGTACCACAAATATTTTGGACGGTTATGGCAGCCTTGTACGTCATTCCCGTACCGGATGCCATGAGTAATATCAGCCCTCATTTCAATTGGGCAGTGGTCATGGCGGTTTTTTCAATATTGTTTTATTTAAGGTTATCCATGTCCCTTACCATTGGCATGACACTGTTTACGATACTATGTTATGCCATTGTTCTTTGGTTTGAAGGGACGTTCACGGGGTATTTATTGTGGTTTGCAGGTATATGGTTTGTTGTATTGTGGGTTTTGCAGTTTTATGGTCATGAAGTAGAAGGAAAGAAGCCTTCCTTCTTTAAAGATTTACAATTTTTAATGATTGGACCCGCTTGGTTAATGTCGTTTATTTATCAAAAAATGAATATCAAGTACTAAAAAGCCCTTATCAAAAGCAATAAGGGCCATAACATCACTGCGACAATGCCTCTAATACACCGTATGCGATGATAGATGGGTAACCAACGATTACTAACATGGTAATGGCAAAGTCAATTTTATATGCCAATTCTTTGCGCTCCCACTTCATCAGTTGCAGGATCATAACACTGCTTAGTAAGCCAACACCGACGATAAAAAATGTCGCAATTTGAATAAGGTCTGACAACGTAAACACGCTATTTGAAGGCAATAAAATATCAATAGTGTATTTATTACCAACACAAGCAAACAAAGCAGACATAATTAAGCCAACACGACTATCTAAAGATGTTCTATTGAAAAAGTACAAAATAGAAATAATCACATAAGAAACAAAGAAACCTAAAAAGTAAGTCCAAAACATGCGTGTACCATCACGCTCCATCGGTATAACTACCGATATACGCGGATATACACCTTTAGCACCACTTTGCAGGCCAAACGTAGTTGGGTATTTATAATCAAAACTACGAACCTGAATTGGCTTAACATACCAGCCAATTAAATCTAAATTATCGCTTAACATTGAGTTTTCTGTATCTGGCACGTATTTCATAAAGGTTGAATCAAGCTCAACACTTTCTATATTCAATGTTATAAATTGCTTATCAAACGGGAAATAAGTTAAATCCCAATCTTGATTCACTTCAGCGGTAAATTTCGTCATCGAATGTTTGGTGCCATCAGGATTATCAATAGTGAAATTTTCTGTTTCTAATATGGCCCAGTTGCGTGCGTTAGTAATTTCTATGCGATTAAAAAATTTAAAATCTTTTGGCATTAGTTGTGGATCATAGGTCGACCATATCCAAGCTGTAATAGTGTATTTCTTTTCGGCCATATCTAAATCATACAAAGACGTAACATATAAACCGACAGGAATTTCTACTCGCTCAGAATCATCAACCACCACTTCTTGCCCGTAAGCACTTAACGAAAAAGCAAAAAGACAGGTTAGAATTAACAGTAATTTATTCAGCATCATATTAAACCAATATCATTTTCTTATTAATTTCTAAAGCCATCGCTTCTTGTTTTAATTCGTGCTTTAAGGATTTAATGAATTCGATCACATCGTTAGCAAAGCGATTCAAATCGTCTTCGGTGGTATAAGACACAACGATATGCACCACCTCATTAACAATTCCAGAATCATCACTATTCCAAACACCTCTCGCTTGAGAAGATGTTGCTCCACCAAATTTCTCACCTAAAAAGACCATGGCTTTATCCACATATATGCTGGCATCTATTGGCTTATCAACATCAATAGTGGTTGGTATAAACATGGAAATTTGGTGTACTCGTTCAATACGATCCACTATTTCATGAATCACTTCGCTGACTTCATCATCTACCTGAAACTCATCTTTACTGAATTTCATAATCGACTGAGTAAATGGAATCTCGAAATCAATTGGAAATTGGTATTCAACTTGGTTTTTAATGCGATTTAATAAAGTATAAATGGTTGTTTGATCTTGACGTACATGACGCTGAATCTTCCTCACCACCTCAGATGTTCTATCCCCTGATGTATCATCTGATGGCACCATGACCACAATAGCTTTGGCATAACGAAATAAAGGCTCTAAATACACATCAATGAAATCATCAACCTCATCATTAACTATGGTATTCAATACAATATTGGAATACTGATTAAGGATTTTTGTCATCAGTAATGATGATTTGGCGCTTTCAGGTACTTCACCTAAATCAAAGTCATTCCAAACATCAAAACCATTTAGATGCTTATGTATGGTTTGACTACCTATAGATAAACCGTCATCAGAAGCGAGTGCCTGATTCTGGGGATATTCCATATAAACGGTTTTTTTATCTTTATCGCTTTTAGCCAGCGTATCGGCAAAACATGTCCCTACGGTTGTTGCACCACAACCTGGCTCTAAACTTACCACCAGTACAAACTTTGGCATATACCGTTCAAGTGAGATGTTTAAATCAGTCAATTCAGAGTTCTTTTGTTTAATTTCGTCAATCAAATTTCGGTTTTGCTCAAATGTCTCTGTAATTTTCAAAAACCAAGGTGTCCAAGGTGTGGGGACTTTATTAGCCGACTCATTCTCACTCACCCCTTGACGAAATATATGCTGCACTAAAGACTCTGCTGGAAAAATAAACTCACGGAATGTGATTTTTTTCATGATAACTAGCAGCACACCTAACGCGGACAATAAAATAATAAACACGAGGCCAACAGATGAGAATGCACTTACTAAGAAATACGGTGTTTTTTCGATATACACAGCCTGCCAAGGGGCATTTTGCATTTGGTAGCAAACATATTGATAATTACTTTTTAAAGAAGAAACCGTCGTACCGTCACAAACAAGCTCACTTTTAACTAAATCAATACCTTGAGGAATTGCATTTGAAAAATGAACATCGACAGAAGGTGAAATCTCAGGGTGCGCAAGCAATTGCCCTTGGGTATTAATGATAAACAGTTTTCCCTTGTCTGGCCTGAACTCTTGTACATAACCCGCTAGTTCTTCTAAGGTAAAATCAATAGCCACTGTTCCCAAAAATTCACTATCGCGGTAAATGGGTTTTGCCGCTGTGACCATCATACCTTTACCCGCTTCATCTTTATAAATCGACGTCCAAAAGATTCGTTTATTCGGGTTATTTTCAGGTAAACCTAATTGATAAAACTCTTTGTTATACAGCTTATTACTGAATTTGAATTCAGATGATGACACCCACGGATAAATATTAATGAAATCATTCTTAGAGGTGTAATATACCCATGCAGCATTTGGGATACTATTGACTGTTGAAGCAAATAAACCATTCAGATTAAATGACATTTCTAGCTCGTCTTTATTGGCTAGAATGACATTTGACAGTACCCCTTTTCCACTCAAATTACCGCTATTCGCTTCATTAAAAGGTTTAGGCACAGTATCTAACGCATAGTGCTGCTCATCAATTTCATCTAGAGCATCAATATAAATACTGGCATTACTTCTAGGGTTTTTCAGAAATGCTTCCGCATCCGATTGCATCATATCGAGTAAAACGGTGACTCGAACAATCAAATTATCTAACGCGATTGATTCAGTTTTAAACTGATCTACTAATTCTTTATTCTCGAAGTTTTTTTTACTAAGGGTTTGAATCGTTATCAATATAGCCGACACAAGTAGTACTGCAGAAAAGGTATACAACATGATTTTGTTATACCTTGACGTAAACTGTCGTGTTTCAAATTGTTCCATATACACCCTCTACTGATTTTTAAAATCGGCAATTGAAGTAAGTTTAGGTAGAGAAGTTTTGCTGAGTGCCACAAAATTGCTTAATACTTTGCGTCAGTTTAATTATTCGGAGTTAAAAAACACACCAATAAAAAAGCAGCACCTTATCATTAGAGGTGACCACTAATTAGACTAGAATTGATAAGCATCATGACTATTTTAATAATTAACGACAAATATATTACATACCTTGTAAAATCCAAAGTATTTAGAGGGATTAACTTCAATTTTTCAAAACTTTATAAATCTGCATAGAGCAAATTTCATAAATGCTTAAAGCCTATAAAAAAAACCTTATAGGAAATAAGCAAATTTATGTATTTGGTTATTAATATCTAATACTTTACCTGTCTAGCAAGACAGCTTATCGCTAAAGGAAATTGATTTTTAATGAAAGAACCTAGCGCGGTAAAATCTATAAGTAAGGTAAACACAACGTCTGCATTTACTTATTCTGTATGAGCTGATGTACCCGTATAGTAGTCTGCCTACGATTTTAGGTTCTCGGGTATTTTTAGACTAGTTTGACAATGAGATACAAAACCTTTTTTATCGCTGGCAGACATTATATTAATGTTAGTTATTTAGCCTTCAAATAGATAAGCATTTAGTAAGCTTGTTATCATTAGTTTTAAGTCATTCAAACTGCGCTTTGCCCTGTCCCCTTTTTGATTAACCACCACTAAAAACATGCTATGGGTGGTTTCTAAGTACACCCTCGCCAAGCGTTCGCGCTCTTTTAGATGCAGAGTTATCCCCATACGCTTAAAAACTTGTGCCATTTTCTGGATAATAAGATCATCATGATCAGTATCCAATTGGCGCAGCTCCGGCACAGAAAACATGGCTTGCACCAGTGTCAGTATGGCCTTTTGTTTTTTATACACGTTTAAATTAGTGGTGAGCACTTTATCCACTAATTCATTCAACCCCATTGTTTCTACTGGCCAAGCTTCAAACTGATTTAAAACCTGTTTTACTTCATTTAACCAACGCATACCCATGGCATACATGATGGCTTGTTTATTTGGAAAGTAGTGATAAAGGGAGCCAACTGAAATACCCACCTCTTTAGCGATGAGTATGGTATTTAACTCATCAAGTCCTACTCGTTCGAGTAGTTCTGCGGTTGAATCTAAGATTTGTTGTGAACGTTTTTTTGAACGCCCTTGCACAGGGGCATTACGGGGGGACACATCTTTTGTGTGCTTTTGAATTGCTACAACTTTGTTTTTAGAGTCAGCCATGTTGTTCAATTATTCACATTAAAAAAAGCGATCACGCATGGCGTAATATAACATACCCGCTACCAACCCTGGGAAGCGCAGTAAAGTACCACCAGGAAACGTAGGCGTTGGCACATTGGCAAACATATCAAATTTTTCGGCATCTCCACTAATGGCCTGAGCCATGATTTTACCGCCTAAAGTAGCCAATGCCACACCGTGGCCCGAATACCCTTGCGCTGCGTACACGTTGTTTTCGATGCGATTAAAATAAGGCATGCGATTCAGGGTAATGGCTAAAGTACCGCCCCAGCCATAATCAATTTTCACATCGGCCAGTTCTGGGTAATATGCCAGCATGTATTTGCGTACAAAGTTTGGAATGTCACGTGGGAATCTGGTGGAATAATTTTCGCCCCCACCCCACAGTAAACGATTATCACCAGATAACTTAAAGTAATTAATAACAAACTTTGAGTCTGCAACTGCCACATCATCTCGGTTTATCTTGCGGCACATTTCATCAGGTAGTGGCTCGGTTGCAATAATGAAGTTATTAATCGGCATGACTTTACCTGCTATCTTTGGCTCTAACTTGCCAAGATAACCATTACACGCCAACAAAATATATTTTGCTTTGACGGTGCCTGAATCAGTTTTTACAAAACCTCTATCGCCCCCTTGATACTCAATAACAGGGCTTTCTTCATAAATATGCACACCTGCATCTTGTGCTGCTTTGGCTAAACCAAGTGCATAATTTAATGGGTGAAGGTGCGCTGCATCTTGCCACAATTCGCCATTATGATAGCAATTTATGCCTAACATATCGGCCACTTGAGCCTCATCAATATATTGAATTTTATCGTAGCCTAATACCGACTGCTTATAGTCCACACTGGCTTTGATGTGTGAGCAATGACTTGCTTTAGCCGCCACATGCAAAACACCAGCTTTTAAATCACACTCAATTTGGTGTTTGCTGATTAACTCTTTGACCAAATCCACCGATTCAATAGACATATCCCAAAGACTATCGGCTATCTGCCGGCCTACTTTTTTGACAAGCTCCTGATGAGGCATATTATAATCTTGTGCAACTTGACCACCATTACGCCCAGATGCCCCCCAACCAACCTTTTGCGCTTCTAACAAGGCTACGCTGTAACCTTTCTCAGCTAAATGCAGCGCCGCCGATAGCCCCGTATAACCTGCCCCAATGATGCACACATCAGCGGATGTCTCTCCGACTAATTTAGGGCAATTTAGCTGTTTATTTACAGTGGCGAAATAGTACGAATCAATATAGGACATTTGGCCTCCTGCAATAAAGCTTAATTTAGAAACCGAATAATAATTCTAATATTTATTGTGCACAAGTTTGGACTTCAGGCAAATTTTCTATTTTGAATTGCATCTATTAATTCTATTAAATAACCTGTAGATTAAATAATTATCCGTAATAAAAGTGAATTATTTATCTTGTTCCTACTAGTAGATATTTAATTGCAAATAAGTAAAAAAATAAGGTCTTTACCATCCTAATTTTAGACGGTGATACTTTTGTTGCGAAAAAGCCAAAATTGCCGATACTTAAACAATCAACAAAACCAAGCAGGTGATTTATGGAAACCGTCACTAGGTTTCTTCAAGAAAATGGCATTACAGAAGTTGAATCCACCCTACCAGATATGACAGGTAATGCTCGGGGCAAGTTTTATCCAACTAAAAAATTTCTTGCTGAAAAAGGTGGGCGCATTCCAGAAACCTTATTAGTACAAACGGTAACAGGTGATTGGGCCAGCAACCACGACGAAATAGTCGACCCCACCGATAAAGACATGTTTTTAGTACCCGACCCAAATACTCTACGAGTAGTACCTTGGGCTGATGAACCCACTGCCCAAGTCATTAACGACTGCTACACAAATAAAGGTGAACTGCATCCACTGTCCAGCCGCTCCGTATTACGACGTGTTTTAGCCTTATATGAAAAGGAAGGCTTACAACCTGTTATAGCGCCTGAGGTTGAGTTTTATTTGATTCAACCCAATCACGACCCAGATTATGAAATAAAACCAGCCACAGGTCGCTCTGGCCGCTCCGAAAATGCTCGCCAGTCTTACAGTATTGATGCAGTAAACGAATTCAACCCGATTATTGATACCTTATATTCTTATTGCGAAGCCCAAGGTTTAGATGTGGATACCCTTATCCATGAATCCGGTGCCGCACAAATGGAGATTAACTTTCTTCATGGTGATGCCCTGAGTCTTGCTGATCAAGTATTTGTATTCAAACGCACCCTGCGTGAAACCGCATTAAAACACGGTATTTACTCTACGTTTATGGCTAAACCCATGCAAAAAGAGCCGGGTAGCTCAATGCATCTTCATCAAAGTATTCTAGATGTGAAAACAGGTAAAAATATTTTTACCGATGAAAACGGCGAGTTCAGTGAAGTCTTCATGCATTACATTGGCGGCCTGCAAAAATACACCGGTAACGCCATTAGCTTTTATGCGCCTAACGTTAATTCTTATCGTCGGTTTGCCCCTGAAATTGCCGCACCTATAAACATGGACTGGGGCATAGACAACCGTACGGCTGGGTTAAGAGTCCCACAAGCCCCTGCAGAAGCCACCCGTATTGAGAACCGTTTCCCTGGTTCTGACTGTAATCCTTATTTAGCCATTGCAGCCAGCCTTGCCTGTGGTTATCTTGGGATGAAAGGCAAAATCAAACCAACTGCACCTAATAACATGTCCCCTGATGACGAATTTGTCGAAATTGCCCGTACATTAGAAGAAGGCCTAAGAATGCTAGAGGGTTGTCCTGAATTAATAAAAATCATGGGGCCATCATTTGTGGATGCCTACCTAGGGGTAAAACGAAAAGAGTTTGAAACATTTCATGAAGTGATTAGCTCATGGGAACGTGAGTTTTTATTGCTAAATGTTTAATAAACACAAAATTAAATTGGCCGTTAACTTTTTTACCCACCATAGAAACGAAAAAACCAAGAGCATGCTCTTGGTTTTTTGATATTCGCTAAATGGTCGGGACAGTAGGATTTGAACCTACGACCCCCAGCACCCCATGCTGGTGCGCTACCAGGCTGCGCTATGCCCCGACAAACTTTCGAGTAAATTGCTCACTCGAAAGCGAGCCAGAATCATATACTAAGCATTTGATTTTGTGAAGGTTTTAAGCCGTAGAATTCCAATGAAATACATGTCTATCTGAATATTTTTCAGGCAATCAAACTAACCGCCTATACCAAAAAGACTAAAACTACTTTCATAAGGAACTTCTTTAGCGAAGTTTAACTTTGCTTGAATCAGTGACAAATAAGTATGCATTTTATGAGCTTCTAAATTTTCTTTATTAGGTAAGGCCGATGTAAACTTGGTAGCACGCAACATGCTTTTAACCCCTTGAACAACTGAGTATTGCTCTGCTGGTAATAAAATCACCTCTTCGCCCATGTGCCAATAAATATCTAAATTTTTAATTTGTAACGGACTCAAAGGTGGCACTAACGGCACAATATCCTTAGGCGTGACAACACGAGTTAATGGCAGAGAAGCAAATGCTTTTGCCCCTGTTACATTGGTGACTTTTGGTTGACCAAAGGTGATCACCTGTTGAAGTTTGTATTCATCCTGCTGCAATAACATGGCTAACAAAACGGCCACTGCACCACCCAAACTGTGACCAGTAGTGACAACTGGCTGTGACTTATCTAAAAATGGTTTTGCATCGTCAATTATTAACATGGCCGCTTGGGCAAAACCTTGATGAACCAATATGCCAAGTTGTGGGTTTTGTAATAACTTAATATCCAAATCCACCATAGCATTTTGTACATTAGCCGTTCCCCTAACCGTTAAGTACTGTACCCCGCTTTTTTTAGACAGCAGGTAATTCACCTCAACACCCTCTAATACGACCTGTCTAACCAACTTATGACCTTGCTCGTTTAGTGCTCGTTCATGGTCACCAGATGCATAAGCTATATTCGATAATTGAGCATATTCATGCATATGGGAAAAGCTTGAAATTGCCCATGTAGGCAAGCTCATTGAAAACAGTAAACAAATTAAAAGGTATGGCATGGAGTTTCCTGAAAATGCGCAATAGTACTATGTTAGGTTGCAGTGTCCATATGTGTCTTAGGATAATGTCTAAAGAGCGTTAAATAGTTCACGCCTAAGTTTGACTGACTATTTACCCTTCCATAGTGCCTGTAGCCATGGCTTCTTTCACTTTTGGTACAGTTTTATTTAAGTCTGCTTTGGCTTCATCAATGGCCTCTTTTGCAGAGTCTATGAATGCTTCGCCTCTATCTATGGTGTTCTCAGTGCCTTGTTTTAGGCTTTCTACTGCATCTTCTGTAGCGGATTCAACAGCTTGCATGCTGGATTGCACTTTATCTAGTGTCTCTTCTTTACCACAAGCAACTAAAAAAACAGCCATACAAATAAACAATGCGGATTTAAACATGGGTCCTTCCTCATAAATGGGTGACTAAATATCCATGCACATAGTAGATCAATTAGTAACCTGTTTGAATCTTACAGATCTGTGGTTGTGATTGAGTTCTTGTATTTTATTTAACCTAAGTTAGCAGCTATGCTTAATCCACATACCCTTAGCAACGAACCTATCATCATGAGCTTAACCAAAAGACTCTGGATTAGTTTCACTTTAGTCGTAACTATTGGCATCGCTATGTCTGTTGTGATTCAAACCAGCGGCAAACAAGCGGGTATCAGCAGCCAAAATTTAGTCTCAGTTGCCCTGCCTAAGCTGGATCAAATCAAGCAATTACGCGCCAGTATTACCGAGCACGAACGTTTACTCTATGAATACTACGCCAGCACCATTAGAGAAAACCTATGGCCAAAAATCAAACGCACTGAGTCTAATTTAAGCCAACAATTAATGACGATAAACACCAGTTTTGCTGGCCATGTAATGACCCTGCCCACCTTATATGCTGAAATAAAAACACTACAAAATGACATTGATGTGAATTTAGTATCCGCTTCAACCAATTGGGACAAAGCAAGAGAAGACCTAGCCAAGCTGACAGCGGTAGGCAAACAGGCAGAAACCATCTTAGTTGAACTTAACCACAAAGTTGAACAAGAGGCCGCCGAACAAGCCAGCAATACACAAAAGCAAATTCAAAACATTGTAGAAATTGTATTTATATATACTTTTGTGATTATTTTAATTGCTCTTTTAATGGGCTATATAACCCAAGTAAACATTCGTAAAACCGCTAAACGTAAAGCATTAGCGAAGTTTCCAGAGCGCAATCCAAATCCGGTAATAAGCCTAAACTGGCATGGAGATATTTTATTTGCCAATCCCGCCAGTCATAAATTATTAGCCACCATAGAGAAAGACTCAGAGAACCTCACTCTATTACTACCTAATGACTTTTTACCACGCTTACATAAATGGCAAAAAGATTATGAAACCCTCGTTCACTTTGAAGAAGTCATAGGCCAACATAACTTACTATTTAGTTTGTCTCTTTTACGCGATTTAGACACCTGCCACTTATATATTGAAGACGTCACCGAACGCAAAGAAGCGCAGCACCAATTGGAGTACCAAGCGTTCCATGATATTCACACAGGCTTGGCCAATCGTCGCAAATTTGAGGCCGACTTGAGCCATGTAATCGAGCACCAAATTCATTGCTCAATACTATTACTGAGTATCGATCGCTTTAAATTCATTACCTCTAGTCAGGGGTATCATATTGGTGACTTGATTATTCGCCACCTAGGTGTGCGTTTATTAGAAATGCGTGAGCAGTTTAACTGCCATGTGAAAATTTTCCGCTTAGAGGGCTCCACCTTTAGCATAATTGTTTATCACAATGACACAGGGGAAGTAAATTACGTGGCTAAAGCCATACAAGGGGCCATGGACGAAGCCTTATTTGTTAATCAACACAGTTACCACCTTAACTTTAGTATGGGGTTTTGCCATTACCCTCAAGATGGCAATACCACCCAAGAACTCATCAGTAATGCCCATGCCGCATTGATTCATGCGCGCCTAATTGGCGACACAATTGAAGCCTACAGCGCACAATTGCACGAAGCAGAGCAAAGCTGGTTACCCATTGAACGAGGCATGCGCGAAGCCCTAGACCTCCAACAATACACTATGTTTTATCAAGCCAAGGTAGACGGGCAAAGCGGAAAAATAGCAGGGGCCGAGGCGCTAATACGATGGTTCAAAGACGACGGCACCATGGTTAGCCCCGCCACGTTTATTCCCGTAGCTGAGCAAACCGGTTTAATTATTCAAATTGGTCATTGGGTGTTAGAGCAAGGTTTTCGCCAAGCTAAAGCATTTAACCAAAATGGCCAAAACATCCAAGTGGCGATTAATATCTCAGCGAGACAATTCCAGTACCGCCACTTTTTAGAGCAATTGAAAGCGCTCATTGAAGAAACCGGCGTCAACCCTCAACACATTGAACTGGAAATAACCGAAAGCCTGATCATGGAAAACGCCAAGCAAAGCATCGCGATTATGAAAAAAATCAAAGCCATGGGTTTTGCATTAGCCATTGATGACTTTGGTACAGGCTATTCATCATTAAGCTATTTAAAACAGTTTCCCATTGATTCTCTAAAAATTGATCAAGCCTTTGTAAAAAACTTAGCAAGCGATGAAGACGATAAAAGCATTGTGGCGGCCATTATTGATTTAGCCCAACACTTGAATTTAAAAACCATCGCCGAAGGGGTTGAAACCCATGAGCAATGGGCCATTTTAAAAGAAATGAATTGTGATTACATTCAAGGCTACTATTTCAGTAAACCCAACCGCCCTGAATGTCTATTAGAAAACTTAAACCAACCTGTTATTTAGCCGCCATACGAATGGCACCATCTAAACGAATCACTTCACCGTTTAGATAATCGTTTTCGGCTATGTGTACGACTAATTTAGCAAACTCGCTTGGCTCACCTAACCGCTTAGGGTATTCAACCGCACCGCCTAAACTTTCAACGACTTCCTCTCCTAAACTTTCCGCTAGCGGCGTGCGAAATAAACCCGGTGCAATGGTGTTCACACGAATACCATAACGGGCAAATTCACGGGCTATGGGTAATCCCATGCCCACAATGCCCGCTTTACTGGCAGCATAGGCAGGTTGCCCTATTTGCCCATCAAATGCCGCCACAGACGCCACATTGATAATCACCCCACGGCCACCATCGTCATTCATGGTATCGCCCTTGGCCATATGAGCCGCCCCTTTGCTCAGCACATTAAACGTGCCGAACAAATTCACATTAATAATCTGCTTGAAGCTTTCAAGGGCTAAAGGCTCACCTTCACGGTTCAACACTTTAGCTGGCGGGCCAATGCCCGCGCAGTTCACAATAATGTGTAATGCCTTATATTGATTAATGCACTGGGTGATGGCCGACTCAACAGAGGCTTCATCGGTTACATCCACCTGAATAAATAAAGCGTTGTCTGGGCCAAGCTGTTGCAGCGCTTGCTGCCCATTTTCTTGGTTAAAGTCGAAAATACATACTAAGCAACCTTGTTTAACCAATGCCTTGCAGGTTGCAAACCCTAAACCCGATGCGCCACCGGTGACAATGGCCACTTTTTTATTTAAGTCCATTTTGCTCTCCCGCTTCATCCGCCAGCTAATTAGTTAGGTATAAACCTTAGTTTAGCTGACAGCCTTTTGCGCAACAGGAAGTAAGCTCACAGGGACGCCATTCACCGCCGCATTGCCCGATAACCCATCAATCATGTTTTCATCGGTTAGATCATTCACACTAACCCCTGCATTAGCCTCGGCTACGCCTTGTTTGATGCCTTTGCGGCCATGGCCATAACCGTGGGGAATGCTCACAACACCGGGCATAATTTCTTCGCTGATCTGCGCTTCAATGACCACACTGCCCACCCGTGATGTCACTTTTACCGACTGTCCATCCGCAATATTCAATTGCGCGGCCTGATCGGGATGAATCAATAACGTACAACGAGATTTGCCTTTTACTAAACGCTGGGAGTTATGCATCCAAGAGTTATTACTGCGCACATGACGACGACCAATCAGCAAAGCATCGCTGTTTGTTTGTTGTTTGGTTTGATCAGCTAGGCTTGCTTGCAAACGATTTAAATCCGCAAAGTAAAACTCTAAATTCAAATGAATGGTTTTATCATCATGAGTAATACCATCAGGCAAACGAGACTCAAGGGGCCCTAAATCAATACCATGGGTGGCGGCTTTCACTTTTGCTAGATCTAAATCATACGGGCCAGCTTTAAGCATGGCATCAAGTAATACATTAGGCCCTTGCTCCATGGCCATGGTTTGTATGGCTTGTTCTTTTTCTGATACTTCCCCTTGCAGGCGTTTGGCCAGTTCTAAATAAATTTGCCAATCATGTTTGGCATTTTCAGGTAGCTCAAACATGGCAGGGGAAAACTTAGCCGTATTGTGTACCGCCAAGGTATGAAACGTGGTGTCGTAGTGGTCACGCTCAATGGGCGACACAGGAGGTAAAATGATATTAGCGTGGCGCGTGGTTTCATTTAAGTAATAATCAATGCACACCATAAAATCTAACGAATCCAATGCTTCGTCTAATTTTTGCCCATTAGGGGTACTCAGTACAGGATTACCCGCAATGGTAACCATGGCTTTCATTTGGCCTTCCCCTTGGGTGAGGATTTCTTCCGACATGGTCACCGATGGAAATTCCCCATTGTAATCAGGTAAGCCTCTAACACGGGTTTGACGTTTATTAAAATACCCCGGGCCACCACTTGCCACTAACTCCACCGCAGGGGTTGGGAACATCATGCCCCCTTCTTCATCCAACGAACCCGTTAATAGGTTAATCAGCATAATTAAGTATTGGCTTAATAAACCAAACTCTTGCACGCTCACACCCATGCGCCCATAAAATACGGCGTTTTCCGCTTGGCAGAATTCAACAATTAACGTTTCAATGTCCCTTTGTGCAATACCGGTTTGGCTTGAGGCTAATTCTAATGAATACTCTTTTACGTAATCAGCAATGGCTTCATAACCTTTAGCCAAAGCAAGCGCAGCAGATGGTTTTACCAAGTTGTGGCTAAATATGTAATTCACCATCGCCAGTAACAACACCACGTCACTGGATGGTTTAATAAAGTGATGCTCGCTGGCAAGGTCAGCGGTTTCTGATTTGCGTGGATCAATCACCACCACTTTGCCGCCGCGTTTTTTAATGTCTTTAATTTTTTGACGAACATTAGCCACCGTCATGATGCTGCCGTTAGAGGCCAACGGGTTGGCCCCCATAATCACCATATGTTGGGTACGATTAATATCCGGAACAGGGATGCGATGCTGATGACCAAACAAATGCATAGCAATCATATGGTGGGGTAACTGATCCACCGAAGTCGCACTAAAGCGCGTGCGTGTATTTAACGCTTTAATAATATGGCGAATCATTAACGAGCCACCTAGGTTATGCACATTAGGATTACCTAAATACAAACCCAGCGCGTTATTGCCATATTGGTTTTGAACCTTTTTGATACCCGCAGCGGCTTTATCAAGAGCGGCTTCCCAGCTGATTTCTTTCCAACCATCAGCGGTGCGCTCCATTGGGGTTTTGATGCGGTCTGGATCTTCGTATAAATCTTGAAGGGCTACAGCTTTGGGGCAAATGTGTCCTTGGCTAAAGAGATCGTTCTCGTCCCCTTTAATAGACAAAATGGTGGTGCCTTGGTGTTCAATCTTCACACCGCACATGGCTTCACAAAGATTGCAGGTACGATAATGGGTTTGTGTTGGTTGAGAATCGGTCATCAAACTGCCTGTTATTTTTATATTACAAATGTAATTGCGTCATAACAGTACACCGCTTTTTGAGCATTGAAAACTCGCCTCACTTGGAACGATTAATCTCAACGGCCGAACACCCTACTGTTTCAGCAAGCAGGGGTTTAGCTAACACCTTAGGGGTTCTACTAACCCCACATCAACCCAACAACTTTAATACATCCTGCCGATTAGCATTGCCTTGGGCTGTGACACTAATAGACACTTGCCGTTGAATATCCGCTTTACTTTTTTCTGAGGCCGCCTGTGCGTAGTCCGTATCGCGAATGCGGCTGCTGGCCTCTTGATTGTTTTGGTTTTTAAGGGCCACAAAGTCCGCCGAAGCCGATAACCGATTGGATACCGCCCCTAGCTCCACGCGACGGTCATTGACGCTTTCTAGGGCTTGGTCAATGGCATCTAAATCTATCTCGCTGCCCGCTTCTACCCCAAATTGATTCAAGGTATCGGCCACCCCTGTGCCTTTTAGAGTAATTTGATCTCCCGCGTTGGCGTCTACCTGAAAACTTTGATCCTCTTGTTCAAATACGTTACGGCCATTAAATTGAGTTTGTTCAAACTGGCTATTGATTGAATCCAGCCGCTGGTCGATTTCGCTTTGAATGGCGCGCTTATCGCTTTCGTTCAAAGTGCCATTTTGCTGCTGTACGCCTAGCTCACGAATCCGCTGAAAGTCTTCGCTAATGCTGCCCAGCGCGCCATCTTCTACCTGAATACGAGAAACCCCATCCATAGTGTTGCGAACGGCCGCCGTCATAGAGCGACTTTGGGTATCCATGCGGTTACTGATGGACAGACCTGCGGCATCATCTTTAGCACTATTAATACGCTGCCCAGAGCCTAAGCGCTGCTGCTGTGTGCTTTGTGTGCTTGTGGCTTGATCTAAACTTTGAAAAGACGGGCTTTGGGATATTTGCATGGGCCACCTCCAAGCACCATAGTAATGGCTTATTGCGTCCAACGTAAAAGACCCGTTCTTCACATCACTTGTGGCTTTTAGGGCTTAGTTGCATAAAAAATGGTCACAGTTCACATTCAGCGTGCAACTTGATCATTGAATTGCTAGGTTGAGTCATTTACCTTGCGGAATAAGCCCCCTATATTCCACCTCATAATAAACAGAGGACAACTTGATGAGCCAGTATCCACACCTATTAACACCGCTTGATCTAGGTTTCACCACATTAAAAAACCGTGTGATTATGGGTTCTATGCACACAGGCCTAGAAGATGCACCTGAGAACTTCCCTAAATTGGCGGAATATTTTGCAGAACGCGCCCGTGGCGGCGTAGCGTTAATGGTTACAGGTGGCTTTTCTCCCAATGTCGATGGTGAACTAACACCTAACAGCTCTAAATTACATGATGCCGCCCAAGTGCCAATGCACCAGCAAGTAACCAAAGCGGTACACGATGCTGACGGTAAAATTTGTCTGCAAATTCTGCACGCTGGCCGTTACGGCTACACCAAGCACAACGTGGCCCCTTCTGCCTTGCAAGCACCCATCAACCCGTTAAAGCCACGCGCGTTGAGTACAGAAGAGGTGTACACCACCATTGAAGACTACGCACGCTGCGCAAAATTAGCACAAGACGCCAACTACGACGGTGTTGAAATCATGGGCTCTGAAGGTTACTTCATTACTCAGTTTTTAAACCTGCGCACCAACCAACGTGAAGACGAGTTTGGCGGCTCTTACGAAAACCGCATGCGTTTACCCCTAGAAATTGTGCGCAAAGTACGCGAACAAGTAGGTAACGACTTTATTATCATTTTCCGCCTGAGCATGTTGGACTTAGTTGAAGGCGGCTCAAGCATGGAAGAAGTACTGATCCTTGCGAAAGAACTTGAAGCAGCCGGCGTCACCATATTAAACACCGGCATCGGCTGGCACGAAGCCCGCGTACCGACCATTGTCACCTCCGTACCACGCGCCGCCTTTACCGAATCCACCGCCATTGTTAAAGCCGCTGTGAATATCCCAGTGATTGCCTCAAACCGTATTAACATGCCAGAAACCGCCGAAGCCGTACTGGCCAACGGCCAATCTGACATGGTATCCATGGCCCGTCCATTATTAGCCGACAGCGATTGGGTAAACAAAGCAGCCAACAACAAAGCCGATGAAATCAACACCTGTATCGCCTGTAACCAAGCCTGTTTAGATCACACCTTTGAACACCAACGTGCAAGTTGCCTAGTGAACCCACGTGCCTGTCACGAAACTGAACTACTATACACACCGGTAAGCCAAGCCAAAAAAGTCGCCGTTGTGGGCGCTGGCCCTGCAGGTTTAGCCTGTGCCACGGTTGCTGCAAAACGTGGCCACGACGTCACCTTATTTGAAGCCCGTAACGCCATTGGCGGCCAGTTCACCTTTGCCAGCCGCATTCCGGGCAAAGAAGAATTCCACGAGACTATCCGCTACTTCAAAAAAATGATTGAAGTACACAACATCAACTTAAAACTGAACACATGGATCAGCGCGGAAGAATTAACTGCTGCGGGTTTTGATGAAGTAATTATCTCAAGTGGTGTAGAGCCACGTATTCCAGACGTACCGGGCATCGACCACCCTAAAGTGGTGTCATATCAAGAACTACTCGGTAAAGAACTCAGCCTTGGCAAAAAAGTGGCCGTTATGGGCGCTGGCGGCATCGGCTTTGACGTAAGCGAATACCTGACCCACGAAGGAGAATCCACCACGCTCAACAAACAAGCTTGGTGTGAAGAATGGGGTGTAGACGTGAACAACACCGAAGCGGGCGGCTTGAAAAAAATGCACATCGAAGCCTCTCCTCGCCAAGTGTACCTACTGCAACGTAAAGCCAGCTCATTAGGTAAAGGCCTAAACAAAACCACAGGCTGGGTTCACCGTGCCATTGTGCAAATGAAACAAGTAGAAATGATTGGCGGCGTAAGCTATGACAAAATAGACGACGCAGGCCTTCACGTCACCATCACCAGCAAAACAGGCGAAGTAGACCAGCGTGTACTGGATGTTGACCACATCGTACTGTGTACAGGCCAAGTCAGCGTTAACCAGCTGTACACAGAGCTAAAAGCACAAACCAACAACTTCGGCCTACACCTAGTGGGTGGTGCTGAATTTGCAGGTGAATTAGATGCAAAACGTGCCATTAAACTGGCCTCTGAACTAGCCGCCAGTTTGTAGGTTTATCTGATGTTTCGCTTTTGAAATAAAAGTGGAATGTGAGATAAGAGATGTGAAATGAAAAACGCAGCCCATGGCTGCGTTTTTTCATTATACAGTTAAAAACTAATTAGATATGCCCCATTCACCCTTGGTGTATTTTCTAAACCGCCTGTGTAACGGTTGACTTATTTTTTATTCCCCTGTGTGTTTTACGATTAATTTTGGGTGTCTGAATTATTTATTTAGGTGTTTGAATTATTTATTACAACTAAAAAACTGATAGATGAGATACCCCTGTTAAATGAAACAGGAGTACCTTGTTACCAATGGCTTACATTTAAATTATCTTAGCTATAAGCCGAGGTTAGCAGCCATCATTTGGTCGGCATTGTGAATTACAATCAGAACCACTGCATAAAGAACATTGATAAGCAGGGGCTTTCATACCCGGTAATTGATGAAGCTCTTCATATGTAAAGCCGAGCGTATCAAAGACGGCTTCAGATATAGATGAGTCTAATATTTTGTTGGCACATAAGGTGCCAGTAATCGAGTCGCCATCATCATCTTCTGCAGAGCTTAATAGTAGTTGACTGGTCGTATCAAAATATGATTTTTTATTCCAAGCCCAACCTGCATAATGTAAATAAGTGATGACATCCTCTTTTGGTGTATCTGCTGCATACTGAGCATTACCACCATATGCATGTCCACCACCACCTAAATGATCATCGCTTGGAGAGTAGTAAACAATACGACTGACAAGAGGGAGTAAATCTCGGTACAGTTGTTTCTTGTATTCGAAATTACCAACTGTAACCATTTGAGTTAGATCCGCTTCAGTTATGTTTGATGAGTGGTTACCAATCTTCAAGTAAAGACTGTAATCATCAGTGATTTTTTGGCGTAAGTTTGCAAGCTCAGTGCTCATACTTTGAAATGTTTCAGGCAGCTCGTTTTCTAATTTTGCAATCGTGTCTTCAATTGTATTTGGTATCGCACTATTATTTTTAGGCGAGGATAAATTCATAAGTGTCGTAACACCAAGTGCTCCCCAAGGTCCTATTTCTCTGCTTATCGCAGTATTTATAACCCCTTGTAAAATATTTCCAATTATATCTCCGGTTTGAATAGTTGCAGTAGATTGCGCAGGTAATGTTAGTGTTGTTGCTGTAGCTGAAATAACAGCCGTATTATTAATGAATAGAGGGTTTAAATAATAGGTGGTAATGGATTCAAATAAGATAGATAAATTACCAATAGCCTGCGTCTCTATTTTTAACTCGGCTAATACATCATTGAAACTTGTTTCACTACATTGACATTGTTCTTGGTTGTATACAGGCCAGTTTATAGATCCCCAGTCAATACTGACACTATCATATAGTGATCGAATATCACCATTACTGGTCGATTCCGCCTGTGTACTAATCCAACGGTATGCATTTGCTTCATCGCCTGTGTATTGTGGTGCAACAGTCGGATCGTCCGGTGATACACAAAAATATGAGCGTAATTGCTTATCGTCATTACCTGCTTGAGCGAAAATATTAGCTGTAGAGGCCGTTAAATTTGGTTCGCCATTAATGCAAAGAGGTACGGCATTGCACGAAATATTAGTAAGACTACCATCTTGATTGTCGGCTCTTAACCAAGGAAGCTCGCTCATATTTGCTGGTAAAACCTGATCAGGGCAAGCGGAAATATCAGCCTGAGAGGGGGATGAATTACTATCGCAATTAATTGTATTACCGTTTACAACCATTATGGAGGAACCTGTCTGGTATGTGATTTTATTATTGTCATAACCAGCTGCTCCATTTCCACAAGATACGGACTGGGAGTTGGCAGACTCAGCAATAGATTGATTACAGCTCTGACATTGTGAACCCCATACAGGAATGGTATCGGGAAGTGGTAAGTTACAATTAATACCGCTTAACTCACCGTTATTGTTGGTAGCTGTAAACCAAGGTGTCTGAAATAATCTGGAGGTAGAAGGTGTTGAGCAACCCTGAGTGTCGTTAACACTAGGGGGTTCTGAATACCCACAATGAATAACTTGGTCATTAACGTTAATCGTCCCATTTTTAGGGTTTAAAACAACCTTGTTTGTAATATTTTGGCCTTGACCATTTGAACAATTGATAAGGTTTAAACCTGGTAAATTAAGTGGGCTTTGAAATGAGGAGCAGCTTGAACAAGCTTCTCCATAAAAGTAAATTTGATCATCACTTGCATGGGAAAATTGAGCGCTCAATACTCCAATAATAATGACTAAAAAAATACGAAATTTCATGTGGATCCTTAGAGGGGGCTAAGTGGATAAGTGGTAATGTTGGCTATGCTCAAATGAACGTTTGGTTGAAACCACATGATCTTCCCCCGATAAAATGGACACTGCCATTGTTGTACTAGGCTTTGTCCGTACTTTATCGGTGACATGCAGTTTAAACCAGAGTGTAACCGAATATTATTATAAAACTGCTTAATATAGCGACCAATTTCTTTTCGTAAATGCGCTAGCGGTGCGAATTTTGTTTTTCGGGTCAACTCACCTTTTAAACTGTAGCAGAAAGATTCCATAAAAGCGTTATCCGTACAATGGCCAATTCTATTCACACAATATTTAAAGTCGTATTTAAAGCTAAACTACTGGTTTCATTCGGGCTTTTATTTCGTTTGGAGTTCTTGTTAGGCTTTTTTACCTCGGTAGTTTTTGGCTACTTGCTAGGTTTCAATAATAAAGATCCCCATGATAAGTATTCTAAGCGCCTATGTGGCGGTGAACAATCGCCGCAACCTTGCAGCGCTAAGACTAAATTTCTAAGCCGCCTGTGTGGCGGTGAACTTCAAAAAGCCAACTTACGTTCTGCTAGTTCATTTCTAAGCCGCCTGTGTGGCGGTGAACGACTCAAGTGGCTCGGTAAAGCCGTTGAGGGTTTTCTAAGCCGCTTGTGTGGCGGTGAACCCATCAGAAAAAACGGTAAACCGGGCGGCGTTTTTCTAAGCCGCCTGTGTGGCGGTGAACCAGAGCAAAGATGAATTCAAGCAAGCCATTATTTTCTAAGCCGCCTGTGTGGCGGTGAACTGCGATTAATACTGGCGAAGGATTCAAACAAATTTCTAAGCCGCCTGTGTGACGGTGAACTACCAATCGCTTCAACAAAATCAGGGCAACTATTTCTAAGCCGCCTGTGTGGCGGTGAACTCGGGCTTATCCCAATCATTTTCATTATCGATTTTTTAAGCCGCCTGTGTGGCGGTGAACGCTTGAAACCACAATCACCCCTATGAGTGATTTTTCTAAGCCGCCTGTGTGGCGGTGAACTCGATTGCTAAAGCAAGTAATGCGCTTACGCTTTTCTAAGCCGCCTGTGTGGCGGTGAACAAGAAGCCCGTAATATGGCTTGTACGCCAGACTTTCTAAGCCGCCTATGTGGCGGTGAACAGCCAGTAATTACGCGCCTTTCAGGCCACTTATTTCTAAGCCGCCTATGTGGCGGTGAACATACTATTGGCAAAATTACCACCGGACTTTGTTTTCTAAGCCGCCTATGTGGCGGTAAACAATTCTTCCAGTTGCTCAATAGCCAATCTTGTTTTCTAAGCCGCCTATGTGGCGGTGAACATACCCACTTTTTTATTCCCCTATGCCTTTGTTTTCTAAGCCGCCTATGTGGCGGTGAACATGAACACCCGGTATGCCAGTTCCAGAATGAGTTTCTAAGCCGCCTATGTGGCGGTGAACTTCGGTGTGCCGCCTCACATGATTGGCCACATTTTCTAAGCCGCCTATGTGGCGGTGAACTAATACAAGTGATTTAGTAGAAGGATCTGAGTTTTCTAAGCCGCCTATGTGGCGGTGAACTTTATACTCGGAAGCCACTTTCTGAACTTACATTTCTAAGCCGCCTATGTGGCGGTGAACAAACTAGGTGGGGGGATTGATTTAATCATGGTTTTCTAAGCCGCCTATGTGGCGGTGAACTCATGGGAAGCACTGAAGCGTGTGCTTGCGGTTTTCTAAGCCGCCTATGTGGCGGTGAACCAAGGCGTATTATTTACGGTGACGCGAGAGTTTTTCTAAGCCGCCTATGTGGCGGTGAACCTTTCAGCCCACCCGCTTTTGCGGGCCATGTTTTTCTAAGCCGCCTATGTGGCGGTGAACGTAAGCCCTGTAAACCCAGCTAAATCCTTAATTTTCTAAGCCGCCTATGTGGCGGTGAACGTTTCATTTTAATGCCGTGCTTGATTTCATCGTTTCTAAGCCGCCTATGTGGCGGTGAACTAGCCGCTTCCTCTGTGCTAACAATCATGCTATTTCTAAGCCGCCTATGTGGCGGTGAACATTTCTGGCGTGTAAATGGCGACACATTTAGCTTTCTAAGCCGCCTATGTGGCGGTGAACTTAATGCAGCACTGGCTCCGTTCTTATCGAATTTTCTAAGCCGCCTATGTGGCGGTGAACTAACTTCCCTTTTGCCTCGTTCTGCTTAAACATTTCTAAGCCGCCTATGTGGCGGTGAACCTTAGGAGAGCTACAAAGGCTACATAATTTCTTTTCTAAGCCGCCTATGTGGCGGTGAACTATGGATTATCAATAAAAAAACAAGCTACAACAAGTGGTTAGGTCAAAAACCATGTTTTGACCCTGTTAAAACCTTCATGCTGTAACCTGTTGATTTTAATATGTATTTTTAAAGAGCGAAATCAAAGGGTCATTTATGGCTATGGTCAGCCCTCAAATAGAGGCACAGCCACTTTTTTGTCGTGCTCACGCCGACTTAAACCATACGTCGTCAGTAATGAGTTATTACCTATTGGGTTCGGTGTTTTTTCTTGTTCAATGAATAGTAAAAACTTACGCCGCTGTTCCTCGGTTAATTGTTTATCCGTGGATAAGCTGCTCACATTGATGTATGGCAATTTAGATTGTTTGTCTAAATTAGCAATCGAGGCTAATAACCGAGTTTTCACCTCATTTACCTCATAACCATTTTTAGCCGCTATGGCCGCAGCACGTTTATCAACGCCTTTTTTAAGGTTATCAATTGACTTAAAGCGATAACGTTTAAAATAGGCGTATTCTGCTATGGTTTCAGGCACAGTTTTAATGGCTTTTATGTGTACATAATCACTGTATCGCGCTAACCAAGTTGTTAAATTTAAGTCTTCCAATTGCTGGTGGGTTTCAGCCAGTAATCTTAGTTTGTCCCCTAATGGAAAATCTTTGTCTCCATATTTGGGGAATGACGTGGCTATGGCAGAATCTTTTTCTGCTACTTTATTTTCAACCAAAGCTAGGTGTATTTGCAGGTATATTTTATGCCACAAAAAACCAAGGTTTGATTCAGCATCCGGCAATAATGTTATGTCTAGATAGTATTTCATTATGGCCTCTATTATTGTTTGCCACCGAAAACACCACCGCGAATCAGGTTTGCCAGAACATAACACTTCTGACCATCATCAACTTGCTTTTCATTTACCCAGTCTAACATAAGTGTATACAAATCAATTTTGCTTTTACGATAAGCTTCGCCTCTTTGAGTGACAGAACCAAAAGGTTCAACCGCAATTGGAAACTGTGCATCTTTATACCAATTATCAATGGTACGAACTGCGTTGCCAATTTTCACACTATGCAATGCTGCACAGTCATTTAGCTTAAAGAGTGTTTTCTTTTTATCATTCATGTTCATTTCCTGAGATGGAAAAACATGCTGGCCAGCACCTAAACGAACATAAGCATCCACTTCTAGCAACACATACTCCTCACTCCCATCAAGGCCTTTGAACAGCGCTGAAGATAATTTTTCTAATTCATTATTATTTCGACTCATATCAAAGTCATTTAGAGTTAGACCATAACCATCAAAGCTTAAAGATTCTTGTGAACGATTAATCTTAATTTGTACATTCAACTCTTCCGCTCCGATTCGATTTCGCCACAAAAAACGGCCACTCGCAATGTTGTGAGCATAACGGTGCGCAAGCTCCTTCAAACCGTGACTTTTAAATTCTTTCACTTTGGTCTGAATCGCCTTTTCAAAATCCGGGTCATTACACCCAAAAGGTCTACCTAAACTCCCAATAACTCTCAGGGTAAAACTAACCTTTAAGGTATCCTTATCTATTGGAAGGTTTGCATCATCATTATCAGCAGCTACTGGATTTGGTTTGGTCTTTTCATCATCTTTAATGCCATAAGCGCTTTGAGTAGAACGGTTTTTTCGAGGAACGACCTGAACGGGCAACCAATTCGTTTTACCGCCGTTGCTTGTCGACACCTCACTTTTATCTTGATTAATATATTCCCAATTACCCGCATACATTAAACCATCTGAAACTTCGAGCTTACGTTCAAAAGCCAGCATACTAGGAAGTTTAATTTTGTTTGAATTAGCCATTTTTCTATCCCTATTCACCAAAAATTTCGTCTAAAGTAGCAACCAAAGTTGCCTCGTTGTTATCTTCACTTTTATCGGTACTACTGCGTTGCTGACATAAATACCAATGTTCTTCATAGCTGTAATGCCAAAGGCTTTCTGCAAAATCCTCCGCTGAGCGAAGACGGTTCACACCTCGCCATTCACCCACCGAGTGTACTGCCTCCACAAAGCAAACAGGGGTTTCACTGTCACGGGTATTTGCAATTTTTTCATTTTCAAACACAGAAGTGATCGCTTTGTAACCAATCATCAATGGCACAAAAAAACCTTTGCTTTCCGGCTTCGGAAGACGCTCCCAGTCAGCATCAGAGTTTTCTGTTGGCTGGATATATTCCTGCCACTGCACGATCAATTTTGCATTACTTTTGCTTGATTGCAGGTTTGAGAAATGCTGCCTCAATGAATTAGGTATGCTCTTAGCATCGTAAGGCACGACAGCCAAATGCGATTGCCATGCAGTCAATAAGTCTTCACCTTCACTGTCGCTAACACAACTCAATCCATCCAAATATTTTTGAATCAAATCAAATCTTGGGCGCGACTGCTGCTTCAAAGCTGAAAAGTCCAACCAAGCGTCCAACATTTCTGCTTCAGAGTTCTTCTCTTTCAGTTTTTCAAAATGATTTTCCAGACTTGATGAGCGATCCATGAGAGAGAAGCCAGGTAGCAATTTGCGTTTAATCGCGTGGCGATCTGCGTTTGTTTCAGTGCTAACAATCGACACCGCATCAATATCCAAAATGGTGCCGCCCGCCAAGCGCTGCATTAGACAATGTTTTTCTAGCCACCCAATAAAGTCATTTGCTTGATACCCAACATTGCCTTCACAGCCAATCAGTAAGGAAACAGTCATATTCATTTTTCCTTCCTCAATAACAGGCGGTGCAGAAGCCTTATCATGTGAAGGTAAATAAGGCGGATTCCGACTTTGCGTGAAGTTGTCACCATACTTGCCATAAGTATGAACATGATGCTCATGCGCAATCACTGCGCACCCCGACAGCTTCATTTTGCTGAAATCCGAGTTCATGAGTTTTCGTGTCAAATTATGAACAAACCCGAGAAAGTGCGTCACCGCAGGGAATCCCCATGTGAAACCAGACACCGCATTAGCGTTTTGTACTTGAATGCGATTTATCAACACATATTGGTTCATGCGTTTACCTCTTTGCTAGCTAACTCAACTTTCATTGTTTGGTTCAGCTCCCTAAGTTGAGGTTCCATCAGTGCTACCCATAATTTCGTATGCCATGCCTGTGGGGTAAATCTGTTATCTCTACCTTTGAGGTGCCGATTCAGCCAGCCAGCAAAATTTCTACAAACTTCTTTCTGCCAATCCGATGCAGCGCGTTTAGCTTGAAACTCTTCATCAGCGCGATAAGGGTCAAGAAAACATTGGTGTTCAAATTTTAGTTTGATCGTCGGCTCCGCCGACCAACCCGAAGGTAATGAATGAATCGCGCTAGCTTGATTGAGGACCTCATCAACAATTTGATTGCCCCAGTCAACCAACCACTTTCTTTTTTTAGGGTCGCGAGTACTTAACTCCAAACGCTCAAACCTTATTAGAAATTCACGCAAGTACTGAATATCTTCTTTCACGGCGTAGTTAGGAATACCGTAATCAAACCATGATTTTCTATGTAATGGAGGCGTTGTTTGAGCTTCCCAAATAGGAGGTTGAGCCGACAGCAAGTACAACCTACCTCCTCTCTTTCCATTTAGTTGAGAGGCATTACTATGGTTGCTAGCTGTAACGGCAACATTTGCTCGTCTAGGATAAAAAACCTTGGGATCACATGAGTACTTTCCTTTTTCATAGTACTTCCCTACTTGCTTCTGCTGCTCATTGAATAGTCTTTCATAAAGAGCATGTGCCAAAGAAGACGATATGACTGAGCTTAAAAGGTGATATTGACCTGCAACGTTCTCCGTCACTGGAAAGTACACCTGTTTTAAAAGAGCATGTGACGCCAGCTCTTCCGCAACAGACGATTGCTTAAATGCCTTATTCCACTCCATCAATTGCGCATCATCTCTAGCAAACGCCTTCAGCGCATCAGAGTCCGTCTTGATTAAGGACGCCAACAACTTTGTGCCATTCAATTCAAGTTCAAGAAACTGGAAAATCGGAGAAAATTGATTTCCTGCGACTGCCCCGTCAATCATTTTTTCCGATAGATGCGCAGTAACCAACGCATTTGGAGTAGTTACATCAACCTGATCAAAAAGTGAAGGGGTATCAATCTTAGAGTGCGTCAACTTAACAACATGTGTTGCAAAACTGACACTGTTAGCGTTCTTTGCGCTTTCAGACAACCACCTGCTGGGGGCATATTTTTCATCTAAGCCCACACATTTTTGCTGATACGATCTGCTCAATATGTTCCAGTCTAGGGAGTCAGGCTGATTAGTGAAATCCATAGCCTCTTGAAATTTATTCTGCTGAAAATCAAGCGACGTCTGACATTCAGTTTTCTTATTTTTTTTCGCATCAAAAAAAACTTTGATGCTCTCATCACTGAGCCAATGTACTTTCTCAAACTGTCCAGATATTTCTTTCAATTCCTTTTTCAGGTACGCTTCTTCTTCCGCATCCCGCTTACCTTTCAGAAAAGCACGTATCACTTGCTCCCAGCTCAAATTTTCAGCTTCATCTAATTTTTCCATCACTCGTCTACCTCCTGAAATAATCCTAATTCGGCGTGATGCTGGTATTCAGAAGACTTCTCCCCCTTATACATCGTCACTCTCACTTCGCCAAATCGCCTACTTACTTCCGTTAAACTCATATCAAAACCCTCAGCCAGCTGGGAATAAACTGACAATGCATTAAGTTCAAACCAGAATCCGCAACCCTCAGCAACATCCAGCGTATTCAATTCCTTGATCGATATTCCTGTACTTGAAACATCTCCCAGTTTTGGTGGAAAAACACTTTCATCTAACCAATGCCATTTCGGACCTTTGTATTCATCTTCTACATATAAGTAATACGCTTCATCTTTTTCTGACCTTCTAAAAGGCTGCTGTCGCTGAACTTCACCACACCAAAAAGACTGATGTTTCCACCACGCTTTGGCGCTTTTTTCATTCAGAAATAGTTGTTGCATCAACGCTATATGCTCAAGCTCATTCAAGTTTTCAGGTTTCGCTTTTGCTATCATTTTCTCAATACCCAAAGGCATTTGAATACGCGGGCTTGCGTCAATGGTTTGGTATAACGCTTTTGGCAAAATATCGTATAGATCATGCTTTGTCATGCACAAAGCTTTTGTCTCAAAACCTGGCCGCTCAAAACAAATATCCTTACCTTCTAGCGCTTTATAGTTCTTATTCAGCAGCAAGATATTCGGATGCAAAAGAGGCTGATCACGCTCTCTGTGGCGTAGTATTCTCCCTGCCAACTGGATCATTGACCGGATTGAACTCGGCTCCACTATCGCCCAGTCATAATCATGATCGCGCCCCACTTCTGCCACAGGCGACGCCAATACCACGAAAATGTGATTCTTCACCTCGGGATGACGCGCTAATACGTCCGTAATTTCTTTACGCTCCCAAAATAACGACTCATCTTTTCTCGACAACACCGCATCGAGACGGTTTTCGATATGCGAACGAACTGCCAACGGAAAACGACTGTGATAGACACAAAAATGAATCCGGGTTTCTATTGGCGAGGGTTTTCTTAGCAAGGCTTTTGCTACTGAAACCAACGGGTTGATATTCGCCATGCGAATTAAACCAACGGAAACACGAACATCACCTCGATGAACATGATGATACTGGTGAAGCTGTTGCAAGCCTGCATAGCAAGTTGCCGCCACGGATTCGATTAGCGACTCACCATCGTTCGATACCGTTACGATATCTGCCAAGCGCTTAGGCTTGGTATTTTTTGCCAAGACGTTTAGTCGACTGGCAACAAATTTTTCATGTCGCGCTTTAAAACTTCTAAACTCACCGGCACTTAACGAATCAGACGTAAACTCATCAAACCACGCGCAGCAAACCTCCCCATTCCATGCATCTATATTGTCCTTTGCGTATTGCTCCCAGCCTGCTTTATATGAATGAAACAAGGCATACGCCAACGCAGGAGGCATCGTTGCTGTTGAAAGCAATACGCGGCTACCCAACATACCTGCCCAGTGCACTAGCCGACACAAAGCGGGGAGGTCTTCCAAGCCAAAGTCGTCCGGTTCATCTAGCACCAAGTCACTTGTCAGTAAACGCAGCATAGGGCCTATTTGCCTACCACCTTTCGTTCCTTCCGTCGCGGGCATCAGGTGATCAATCGTACTGACCAATACCGGTGCACATAACAATTTTTGTAGTCGATGATCTTTCTCTACCCACTCGCTCAAACTATGCTCTTTCAATGCGCCTGAATAATGGACGAATAAATCGTCCTGTAAGATCTCTTGCCCAGATTCGCTGCCGCCTTCTTCGATTTCCTTTTCTAGCACTTGATTGCTCTGTGCATTCTCGAATAACTGAGTAACAGCAGCGCCGCCGACAAGGATTGCCAATTGCTCTTCCGAAAGATCCAAACTAGTACGAAACTCCCGCCCTGTTTGAAGAGTTAAAGCTCTAAGGCCAAGTGCTACACAAAAACGTCCCCCCCCTGATACCTGGCCCAGTGCATACATTATTTTGGCATTCGCAATGGTTTTTCCTTTGCCAGTAGAAGCCATATTTATGCCGAAAAATCCTTGCCTCTCAGTCAGCGAAGCTATAGCTTCTGTCTCTTTGACTGCCTTATCCTGCCAACCAAAGTTATCCTTAAATTTTTTGGGTACTGCATTGTTTAATAGTTCGCTTTCATCCAGTGATGGCAGACTACTTTTTAGCGTCGGCAACTTTTTAACAATGCGCTCAGCATGATGAGCGACGCCAATCAGGTGTTCATCCAACTGCTGCTTTAACTGCTTGGTTTCGCGGTCAGAATTTGCATAAACCTTATAGTTGAGACCTCGCCACTTTTGCGTCACATTTGGTCTAGCTGAATAGTAATGGTCCGCCAGCATCATGCTCAGTCGTGCCAAATGGCTCGTAAAAAGACAGCCATTTATCAAATCTTGATCGGCTGTCACTAACCAAGCTGATAGCTCTTGTTTCGCCTCAGACGCTAAATTGCACGCTTTAGCACGCCAATGGGAACTGAAATACGGCAAAGCCTGCTCACCGAAACTCCAGTTTTCTTCTACACGCTCAATCTGGTCAATATCGTGGCACCGATACGAGTTCCAAACAGCACTAAAATTTGTGCCTAGCCATTCGTCGATATCTTTGAAGCTAGCGCTCTGGTTAAGGTTTTTATCCCATGCAGGAAGTATTGGCAGACGATGATGCGACACAATTATCCATGCCACCAAGCGAGCGATAGGCGCTAAATTCTCAATCAAAAGTGGATGATTTTCTTGGTTAAAATTACCATCCACACCATCTCTAAAGCACGATGCGATAGCCCTCGGGTTAATATCTGTTAGCGTATCTAACCATTCACTATCCGTTTGTTTTCCAACAAACGCTTGAAACAAACGCAATGAAATCCACTCATGTCGATATGGCTCAAATGTAGAAGTTTTAACATCTGGATTTATCTTATCTTGAAACAACTTGTTGGCCTTTCCAAAATCGTGAAACAACCCTGCAATTGCTGCGGCATATTGAATTAGCTTCACCGACATCCATTTGGTTTTATCTTGAAAAATCTCAACATCACTAGATGTAAAATTCACCGCCACCCGTCCTACCTCATCAAATCTATCTCTTTTTCCCACTACCCAAATCAGGTCACTGCGTGAACGCGAACGTATCCAGTGGCAGCTTACTGCGGTGCTGCGACTGGCTGTTTTTCTTAATAGTTTTTTTACTGTTAGTAACCCCTCTTGTGTAATGAGGGTTTGCCATGTGTTGTCACCTATGCGGTCGGCATACGCGTCTAGTATTCGACGTGTTTTTTTGAGTGCATTTTTTTCACACAGGGAAACAAAAGTGACCATCATAACGGAGGCTCTTTTGCTTCATGCCCATTTAAGGCGATATGTTTCACTTGATTGAACATGTATTCGAGAGATTTATGGTCGGTAAAAGCTTGCAAGCACTGCTGCCTAAATGCTTGCTCAGTGGCATTTTCTTTTGCGCATATGAAAGCCCAAGGTAGTATTATGGCGTCTTTTATTAAGTCAGCGACATCAAAAACTAGCGCTCCTCTTCTTGTTTTACCATGTATAACGGCAAACCCATGGGGAATACCAAGCACCCATAGTGTGGTGGCCGCTAGTCCGTAGGCAAGGTAATTACCATGATTTAAAAACGCGTTAGCTTTGTCGGTGCCTTCTCGTTCCCGTTTGAAATCGCCAAAGCTGATACTTTTCGCTATGTGTTTATAAAGTGATTTGGTTAATTCTGCCTCTATGAGCAGCAATTCAGCATGTTTTGTAGATTGATCGAGCCGTGCTTGATAGCGCTCCAGTGCGCTTTGAAGCATTTTACTTTCAAGGTCAATGCCTTCGTTTTTTATTTCTCGATCTTTTGACCATACATTTTTCAAATACTCTATTCGCATGTGTTGAATACGCAAACCTGCCGCAAAGCGTTTTTCATCATCAAACCAAAAACTTAACCAGCCTTGCAAATATTCTGTAGGGCGATATTCACTTTGAGGTGTCATCCATTCTATTTCGGTTGCCATTAGTAATGGTGTACCACCGCCACCACAAAAACCCACCAGCACACCTGCTTGGGCAAGCATGCGCATGGCCGCTTGCGTGATAGATGTGCCTGTACCCAGTAATATGACGGTGGTGTTCGCGATGGGGATGTTGTAGTAAAGGTTTTCTTTTTTAGCTTCGGTTAAGTACAGAACACGGCCATCTTTTTGCATGACTCGACAATATTCTAGGTAATATAAGTTTGCACGATGGGAGTGTAATATGGCTTTTAAGTCACCAGAAGGTAGGCTTTCCACTGCTGAATTCCTTTCTGCATTAGATTTTCACTTGATAAACGTTTTTGCTTTTTCCTAGCTGACCCACTTTGCCTAATTAAAATATATTTGTAAATATTAAGTGAACATCATTATATAATCTTAGAAACACATTTGATGTGACCTCAATATTGCTAACCCATAAAACCTCATTTATATTAGATAAATCTAAACAAAGGAGTCTCTCCATGAAGTTCATTACCAGCACTATTGCCCTGCTATTGTTCAGCAGCTTAAGTTTTGCTCAACTTCTGTTATTGGATGTGCGTAGCCAAGAGGAGTTTGACGCAGGCCACGCTTATGGTGCCGTGCATATTCCTCATACCGAAATTAATGAAAAAGCTGCGGTGCTTTTAAAGAATAAAGACCAAAAAATTAAGGTGTATTGTAAAAGCGGCGGACGTGCAGAAAAAGCCAAGGTTGCATTAGAGGCCCTTGGCTATAAAAATGTGGAAAACGTACGTACCCTAAAAAATGCGAATCGTTTTGCACCGCAATAAAAAAGGGGCATAAGCCCCCGTTTAATCGTCTAAGTCATCGTCGCTGTTGTCGTAGTCATCGTCATCTGCAACGTATGAGGTAAATAGGTTAAATGTTTTACCTTTGCGGATGAGCGCTTCACGGTAGCTTACCCAAGCCTTTTCTATTTCCGATTCAGCGGGTATGTCTCCTCGGCAAACACTAATGAAGCGTTGCTGCACGTCATCTAGTGGTTCTTGTTTGTTTTGCTCTAGGGCATATAGGGTGGCACCGCATAATTCTAAGATTTCTGCCTGAGTTCGAGTGAAGTCACCTGACTGTTTAAAGCCATATGGGAAGTTCACATCATCAAAGTAGCGTTTGGCTGCACGAAAAGAACCGTATTGTTCCATAGTCTCCTAACCTGACAATTTTAGTTGACGGGATTATCGCTATGCTCTAAAAAGCGGTAAATCAAAATGATTTTACCCTCACCATAAAAAATTTTTTAGGGGCTCCATTGGACACTGACCTACTCAAAACCTTCATAGAAGTGTGCAACACTCGCCACTTTGGCAAAGCCGCTGAAAACCTTTATGTAACTCAAGCAGCAGTTAGTTCTCGCATTCGCCAACTGGAGTCACGCTTGGGAGTCGAGCTTTTTAGTCGCTTACGAAATAATCTAAAGTTAACCGCCGCCGGTGAACGATTACTGCCCCATGCTGAGGCCGTGCTGACCACATGGCAGCGAGCCTTTCAAGAGGTAGCCATTCATCACCAACAATCTATACAGCTGGCCTTAGGCGGCAGCCCTAATGTATGGGATTTAATGTTACAAAATAGTTTATATGAGTTAAAAATTTCTAAGCCTGAGTTAGCCGTTCGTGCTGAGGTTTTAAGCCATTCAATTGTCGCTCGCCAGTTAATGGAACGTAGCTTGGATTTGGCTTTGGTGTTTGATGCCCCAAAGGTGGAGGAACTTAAAACCATTCAGGTGCTGCAGCTGCCTCTTGAGTTGGTGGCGACACAAAACAATTTAAATTCAAATGGCCTGCAAGAGCTGGGCTATATCATGCTAGATTGGGGCACGTTATTTAGCATGCAACACGCTAAAACGTGTAACCATTTACCAACTCCTAGCCTGCATACAAATTTAGCCCGTGTGGCATTAGATTACATGCTTCAAGCCGGTGGTGCGGCGTATTTACCAGCAACCCTAGCCGAACCATACATTGAGCAGGGTACGCTATTTAAGGTGCAAGATGCACCAGAAATGAACCGAGATGTGTTTGCTTGTTATCATCAGGATAACGATAAAAAAGCATTGATTGAGGAAGTGATTGCGCTGTTTAAGCAAACAGGCTCGCAAATTGCTCCGAGCCTGTTACCGGAGTGACGTTTTCTTATTGCACGTCGGCGGTGTTCTCATCGCCAGTGCCAGATTCGTAATTCAAACTTGATAGGCATTCTTGAATGTAGCCTTTCATGTCTTCTTGGCCGATGCCGTCTATTTCAGCCCATTCTTCACAACGTTGCTGGTCGGACATTTCTACGTCTTGCTCTTCCATATCATCAGCCCATACACTGATGCTGAATAGTGATAATACTAAAAGCCATGTTTTCATTTAAGCTTCCTTTGTTGAGTTGACTACGTTGGGTTATAGAAACAGATTAAAGGGGCCTATACTTGAAAAAGCGAACGAATTAATTTTATCGACAGGACAAAATTATAAGTTGTTATTTTTGCTAATAGCATCAAGGAATTATTATGAAAAAGTACTTTGAAAACTTGGCTAAAGCCGTGTTTGGCCAAACCTTTCAGCAACTAGGTGGGATTGAACAAAAAGTCATTGAGAGCATTGCCAACAAAGAGCCTCTCCCTGAGAACATCAATACAACGTTTCATGAAAAGCTTAGCTTTGGCCAAAAAATGGCTGATAAAGTGGCGAGCTTTGGCGGATCCTGGACCTTTATTGGTCTATTTGGCTTATTGATGCTAAGTTGGATGAGTGCAAATTCGTGGTTTTTATTGGCTGAAAATGCTTTTGATCCATATCCGTTTATTTTACTGAACTTGGCATTATCCGCTTTAGCAGCTTTGCAGGCACCGATCATTATGATGTCACAAAACCGTCAAGCAGCGAAAGACCGATTAGAAATAACAGCAAACTATGAGGTCAGCTTAAAGAGTGATATTGAAATAACCCGTTTACACCAAAAAATTGATGACTTAACGGCGTTAATTAAACAAGCAAACTTGTAAAACCCGTGATGTTTGAATCAGGCTTAAGTAAAAGATAAACCGAATGCAGGCTATTAATATACGATTAAATATTTTTATCTTTTGGGTAAAAATATATCGCTGTATTTTTTAGTCTCACTTCCTAAACTGCCGCCTTCTTTTACTGCCCCCTGCCTTTCTTTGGGGTTCAGAATTTTATACACGTTCTCCCTATAAGGAAACCGACATGCGCATAGCTATTCTGTCTCGCGGCCCTAATTTATATTCTACTCGCCGCCTTGTTGAGGCAGGTGAGGCACTAGGTCATCAAGTGGATGTTATTGATACCTTACATTGCTACATGGACATCACCAGTAGTAAACCCGCTGTGCGTTATCAAGGGGCCGAACTGCCAAAATACGACGCGGTCATTCCGCGTATTGGCGCTTCAATTACGTTTTATGGCACATCAGTAGTTCGTCAATTTGAAATGACTGGCACTTATAGTATTAACGAATCGGTGGCTATTAGTCGCTCTAGGGATAAGCTGCGCTCGTTGCAATTATTATCACGTAAGGGCATTGGCTTACCACGTACTGGGTTTGCCAGTAAGCCAGACAAGGTGGACGATTTAATTAAAAACGTAGGTGGCGCTCCTGTGGTCATTAAATTACTTGAGGGCACTCAGGGCATTGGCGTGGTGTTAGCCGAAACAAAAAAAGCCGCTGAAAGCATCATTGAAGCGTTCATGGGTTTAAAAGCGAATATATTGGTTCAAGAATTCATCAAAGAAGCAGGCGGTGCGGATATCCGTTGCTTAGTAGTCGGTGATAAAGTGGTTGCAGCCATGAAGCGCCAAGGAGCCGATGGTGAATTCCGTTCAAACCTTCACCGTGGCGGCAGTGCTGAAATCGTTAAATTGTCTCCTGCTGAGCGTAAAACCGCTGTTGATGCTGCAAAAGCCATGGGTTTAAACATGTGCGGTGTGGATATTCTTCGCTCAAACAATGGCCCTGTTGTGATGGAGGTGAACTCTTCACCAGGCCTTGAGGGGATTGAAACGGCCACTAATAAAGATGTGGCTAAGATCATTATTCAACACATTGAAAAAGATGCCAAGCCAAACAGCACTCGCACTAGAGGAAAAGGCTAATGGAGCCACTGCTTATTGCTGGCCATGAAATTTTACCCGGCGAAAGCAAGCACATAGAAATACCTATGGTGCGTCTATACACAGACACTACCATCAGTATTCCGGTATATGTGAAGCGCGGTAAACGCAATGGTCCGACCTTGTTCTTAAGTGCTGCTATCCATGGAGATGAGCTAAACGGTATCGAGATAATCAGTCGTATTATTAACAGCAAAGCCATCGAGAAGCTAAAAGGCACACTGATTGCCGTTCCTATGGTGAATGTCTATGGTGTATTAAACCAAAGTCGCTATTTACCTGACCGGCGTGATTTGAATCGTTCATTTCCAGGTTCTAAACGTGGCTCGTTAGCAGCTCGTATGGCCTACACCTTTTTAAACGAGGTGGTGACAAAAGCGGATTATGGTATCGACTTTCATACAGGGGCGATTCATCGCAGTAATTTACCACAAATACGTGCCAATTTAGATGACCCAGAAACGCTAGAACTTGCCAAGGCGTTTGGCTTACCTGTGTTATTAAATGCTAACTTAAGGGATGGCTCGTTGCGCCAAAGCGCTGATGATGTAAGCACGAAGGTGTTATTATATGAGGCCGGTGAAGCCTTACGTTTTGACGAGCTAGCCATTCGCGCAGGTGTAAAGGGTGCAATTAAAGTCATGCGTCACTTAGGATTGCTAAACAAAAGCAAAAGTAAGGCTAAAAAAATTATTGAGCCTTTTATTGCTCGCCAAAGCGGTTGGATTCGTGCCAGTGAAAGTGGCATTGTGAACCATCATAAACAATTAGGGGATTACGTAGGTAAAGGTGATATTTTAGCCACTATTACCGACCCATACGGATTGCAACTTGATGAAATTAAAAGCCATGCAGAGGGCATTATTATCGGTAAACAGAACATTCCGCTTGTTCAAGAAGGGGAAGCTATGTATCACCTTGCCTATTTTAAAGCACCTGATGATGTGGTTGAAAATATTGAAATTATGAACGAAGAATTACTACCAGAGGAATACAACTAGTTATGTGGGAGATATTCATCGGCTTTGCTTTTATCGTTTCTTTTGTGATTTTAAGCAATGCCATTGAAAACTGGATTGAGCGTCATGGGCAAAAGCGCCAAGTCAGCAATGAGCGCATTTTTTATATTCAAAAAATCATTAAATTAATTGGCTTTATTGGATTACTCTTAGCGGCGGGCTTGGTGTTTGGCTTTAATTATGCAGAATTCAGCTTAATCGTCTCTTCCATATTTGCGGTAGTCGGTATTGCTCTGTTTGCCCAGTGGAGCATTTTAAGTAATGTGACAGCAAGCTTGATTATCTTTTTCTTTTTCCCGTATCGTGTTGGGGATCATATTCGCATCACCGACGAAAAAGAGCTATTAGAAGGAAGCATCGTTGAAATTACGTTGTTCCATATCATTATTAAGCGGGTTGAAGGGGATTTACTGACTTACCCTAACAGTTTGGTTTTTCAAAAGGCCATCATTGTTCATCCGAAATCAAAAAACACTCCTAAAGAAGATGTGGAGCTCAAAGCACATGGCGAATAAATTTACGGTAGGCGCATTAGAGGTATGCGATTTACCTCAGCTTGAAATCTCTAAGTTACATGTCCGCGTGGACACTGGAGCTCAAACTTCCTCTTTACATGTGGATAATATTGAAGAATTTAAAAAAAGCGACTCTCTATGGGTCAGCTTTGATATTCACCCAGATGTACACAACGTCAATACGGTGGTGCGCCGTCAAGCGAAAGTCCATGACATACGGGTGGTTAAAAGCTCAAGCGGTAATAAAGAAAGTCGTCATGTGATAGAAACTCAGATCATACTGGGAGAACAAGCGTGGCCAATTCATATTACCTTAACCGATCGTTCAAGCATGACATACCTAATGTTATTAGGTCGCCAAGCCATGCAAGACCGTATCTTGGTTGACCCTTCTATTGAATACATTTTAGGGCAATAAGCTTTAGGCGCGGATTATTTGAATATTCCGCGTGCTATGATTTCTTTCATTATTTCTGATGTGCCGCCGTATATTTTCTGAATTCTTGCGTCTAGATATGCCCGTGATATTGGGTATTCCTGCATATATCCGTAACCACCGAACAGTTGTAAGCATTCATCCGCCACTTTGCATTGTAATTCAGTGGTGGATAATTTTGCTTGTGATGCGGTAATTGCCTCTAGTTGCCCTGCTTCGTATTCATTGATGCATTGGTCTACAAATGCTTGGTTCACTTTTATTTGTGTTTCCAATTCAGCCAGTTTAAAGCGGGTGTTTTGTAAGTGAGCAATAGGCTGACCAAACGCTTGTCGCTGCTGGGTGTATTCTATGGTCATGTCCATTATGTTTCTGCATGCACCTAACGCCCCTACTGCTAAAATTAAGCGTTCTCTGGGGAGTTCTTCCATTAGGTGTTTAAAACCTTGATCAACGTCCCCTAGTGGTTTTTCTACTTTTACATCCTGAAAAAACAATTCAGAGGTATCACCGCTGTGTAAGCCGATTTTTTCTAAATTCCGACCTATTTCATAACCTGTAGATTGGGCATCTAATAAAAACAGGCTCATCCCTTTAGAGCCACCAGTGGGCTGTGTTTTAGCTGCAACAATGCAAACGCCTGCGTTTTGTCCGTTTGTTATGAAGGTTTTTTGGCCGCTAATGCTAAAGCCATTCTCTATAGCTTTGGCATTAGTTTGAATGGATTGAATATCGCTGCCCGCATTGGGTTCTGTCATGGCTATGGCACCAATTACTTCACCTGTGATTAATTTTGGCAGCCATTTGTTTTTTTGTGCTTGCGTTCCAAGGTGCGCTATATAAGGCGCTACGATATCACTGTGTACCGATAGGTTGATGGCCAATGCGGCATAACCTCGTTGTGAGATCACATCAATGATCTTAGCTGATAACCGGAAACTGCCGCCCCCTGCACCATAGCTTTCATGCATATCGACACAAAGGTAGCCTGCATCGCCTAATGCGCGCCATAGGCTTTTGGGAATGATGCCGTCTTTCTCCCATTGCTCATAAAACGGGGCCACGTGTTGGTCAAGAAATCGGTTGAGGGAGGTAGCAAGTAATGCTAATTGCTCAGACGCTTCCATGGCTTACCCTTATTATTTTAAGTGTGTTTACTCAGTATTATTCATTTAAAAAGATCCGGCCATTTAATCATCAAAATTTGCCATATTTGATCAAATACGTGACTGAAATGTTTCATGTGGTCATGGTAGATTTGAGCGAACAACTGTATGCTCACTAAAAATGATAAGTAGGTAGCCGTATGATACGCCTAATCCGAGTTCTTCTATTATCCATACACTTTTTTATCAGTAGCTTCATTGGTTTATTGATTGGTATTGTTCGCCCTTTCCACCCTACGAATAGCCGTTGGTGTGCTGCTATTTATAGCAGTTTGGCCATGCCAATTTTAGGTATTAAGCGCGAAGTTGAAGGCTGGGACATTCTTGATCAAAGCCGTCCTTGCATTGTGGTGGCTAACCACCAAAGTAATTGGGATTTATTCATAGTGGGCGGTGCTGTACCTGATCGTACCGTGAGTTTAGGTAAAAAGAGCCTTAAATTGCTGCCTATTTTTGGCCAGTTATATTGGTTGGCCGGGAACGTGCTGATTGACCGTGGTAACCCACATAAAGCCAAGGAAGCCATGGAAATTACCAAGCAGGCCCTTACCCAAAAGAACACTTCAATTTGGATCTTTCCTGAGGGCACACGTAATCAGGGCAAAAACTTATTGCCGTTTAAAAAAGGGGCTTTTATTACTGCCATTAACGCAGGTGTACCTATTGTGCCTGTGTGTTGTAGCAGTTATTTAGATCATTTTAGTTTGGGCCAATTGAATAACGGCGTAGCAAAAATTAAAGTATTACCTGCTGTTAGTACGCAAGGACTAAAACAAAAAGATGCCGCTCAACTTATGCACACCATTGAGGCGGATATGTTACGTACTATTCAAGCATTAGACGGGAAAGCTGCCCCGTCAGCAGACTCTGTGGACAATCAAGCCTGATCACAAGATCCGGCTGTGCAAAGTGAATCAAGCCCAGTAAGCTGGGCTTTTTTTGTGGGTAAATTTTATGACACCCTATAATATGTGCCAGCAATCCATTGCACTTTTAGTTGAAAACCCATTATTAGGGAACGATTTAACTGCCTTTGCCCAGCGTTTTTCATTAAGCCCCAGCCACTTCCAAAAAGTTTTCAAGCAGTATGTAGGTGTTAGTCCAAAGCAATTTCAACAAAGTTTATTGGTGCAATTATCTAAGCCAAAGCTCATAAGCTCTAGCCTGTTAGATTGCAGTGAGGCGCTTAGTTTAAGTAGCCCATCAAGATTACATGATGCATTTGTTCAAATTGAGGCCATGTCTCCGGGAGAGTTTAAGTCCTTAGGGCAGCAGCTGACATTTTATTATGGAACTCAGCAAAGTGTGTTTGGTTTGTTAGATGTCATCTGTACCGATCGCGGTATACATTATTTGGGCTTTCAAACCAAACAAGCACCAATCAAAATATTACAAACAAAATACCCTGATGCGCGGTTTACAGAAAAAGAAAACGACACATTACTGGGATTTGACCCGTTTACCGAAAATCGCCCTGTTTCACTGCATGTTTCCGCTACAAATTTTCAGCTTCAGGTTTGGCGAGCTCTATTAAATACCCATTCAAGCCAATTACTAAGCTACAAGGACATTGCCATCGCCATAGGCAACCCTAAGGGTGCTAGGGGTGTAGGGCAGGCTGTGGGAGCCAACCCCGTTGCATTCTTAATCCCATGCCACCGTGTTATTCAGCAAAGCGGGGCTATTAGTGGCTATCGCTGGGGGGCTCCTAATAAACAAGCTCTATTAGCTTGGGAGCAAGCGATATTGTCATCAAACATAGATAGTTAGGCTTGCCAATTTGCCAATTGCCTTCTTAACTTTAGGTTAGGCATATGCAGTGAGGTTGACATGAGCGCAAAGGTATTAATTTGCGATGATTCCAATATGGCACGCAAACAGATGGCACGGGCGCTACCAGAAGAGTGGCCTGTTGAGATTATCTTTGCAAAAAATGGCGAAGAGGCCATTGCCCAAATAAAAGCCAACGAATTCGAAATACTGTTTCTTGATCTCACCATGCCTGTCATGGATGGCTATCAAACCTTAGAGGTCATTCGCAAAGAGGATTTACCCATTATGGTCATTGTTGTCTCTGGTGATATTCAACCAGAGGCTCAGGATCGGGTTAAAAAACTCGGTGCTATTGATTTCATTAAAAAGCCTGTCGATAAACCTCATATTAAAAAAGTGTTGGTTGAATACGGAATTCTTAGGGAGTCTCCTAATGAATAACCTAGTTCAAATCAATGAAGATGAACGTGATTGCTATCAAGAGATCACTAACGTCGCCATGGGGCAAGCCGCTGATCGTCTAGCCAGACTGTTGGGGGTATATGTAGTGCTCCCTATTCCTAATGTGAATATCATAGAAGTTAATGAATTTAAAATGACGCTTAAGTCATTAGAAGGTAATGCAACCGTTAGCGCTGTTTGCCAAGGTTTTATTGGTGCGGGCATTGCTGGTGAAGCTTTGCTTATTTTTAATGATGCCAGTTTCAGTGATATTGCAAAACTACTTAAATACCCTGGTGATTTAGATCAACATGAAGAGTTAGAAATGCTAATGGATGTGGCCAATGTATTAAACGGCGCATGTATTCAGGGTATTGGCCAGCAACTGGATATTGATTTTAGTCAGAGCCACCCTGTGGTTTTAGGTCAACACTGCTCTATTTCTGAGCTGCTATCTCAGCGAGAAAAACATTGGCAAAAAACTATGGCCATAGAGATCAATTACACAATTGAGGATCACAATATCAATTGTGACCTACTATTACTGTTTACCGAAGACAGCGTGATTCACATGAATCGACTCATCAGTTTTTTATTGGAAGATTAGTATGAGCACTGACAATCAAGGCATGACTGAGTTCCACTGGTTTATGGATATCCTACAAACCATTGATGTTGGATTAGTTGTACTTGACCGCACCTATAATATTAAGTTGTGGAATGGTTTTATGGAGAATCACAGCGGCATCAGGCCAGACCAAGCAAAAGATCAGGTGCTATTTGATTTATTTGAAGAGATTGATGAGAGCTGGTTTAAAAAGAAAGCTGAAGCTGTTTTTTTACTTAATACGCGAGCATTTACAATCAGTGATCAAAGGCCATTTTTGTTTAAGTTTAAAAATAACTTTCCAATAACGGGCCGCGCAGACTTCATGTACCAAAACGCAACGATAATCCCACTCAATAATACCAGTGGTGAGACCGCTCATATTTGTTTAATCATATATGATGTTACGTCTGCTGCTCTCAATAAAAAAAGCTTAGATTCAAATAAAGACTGTTAATCTAGTACGCCAATTTCAGGGTCTAAATTGGCTACGCTTTGTTGCAGCTTTTCCCCGAGTTTTACGTTTTTATTCATTTCAAGCAATAAGCGTTCTATGTGTTGTTCCAATACACTTAACTCATAAACAAGGTTTGTGTGCAAAGACTCAAAATCATCGCCGGGGGATAGGTTTTTAGTTTTCTCAAGCAATTTATGAACATAACCTAATTGCTGACTGAATACTTTATTTGCTTTATGGGCATTTCGTTCAACGATTATGGATTGTTTGTAAAGTGCATCCAATTGGGCAGGAGTAATTATTCCAAAGGGGCTGTCATCTTCGTGGTCAGTTTGTAAGGAGGCTTTACTAAACTTATCCCAATAAAAAAATGCCAAAAAACATAACAAATAACTCACAGCCCAAGCAATCCAGTCCACTGAGGCATTACTCAGAATTCCTTGCCATTGGTGGGCCATTCCTAATAATGTGCCGACTATTAAACTCATTTTAATGGCTGCTACCATGTTGTACTCCGTTTAATAACTAAAATAGCGGTAATGTTATCAGGTTGTAGTTACTTAATAGAATTAAACCCCAAACAATAACGACTTGGAATAAACTAAAAAAAACAGCCGCACTAGCAATATCTTTTGCCGCCCCTGACAGGTCATGACGTTCAGTGCCAATTCGATCCACCACATATTCTATCGCCGTGTTAAGCAGCTCAGTAATCACAACAATAAATAAGCTAAATGCCATCAACGCCAATTGAACTATGGATTGCGCAACGCACACTGCGATTGGTACTAAACACAAAACCAGCATAAATTCTTGACGAACAGCGGCTTCCGTTTTCCATGCACGCTTAATACCTTGAAACGAATACCCTGTAGCATTAAAGACACGCATTAAACCTTTTTCAGTAAACTTTTTTTGCTCCATAACACACTCTAAATAGACGTAATAAACAGCGTACAGTACCTTGATGCTTAGGCTATGACAAGCATTCCCAGCCACCCGTAACGTCTTTATGATCGAACCAAGGCAGGAAAACCCAACACAAAAGATAACGGTATAATAACAACACCTTGACCAAGGACACAAAAGCAGTAAAGCTATGGCCATTTAACGTACCCAATACAGCCATGTCATTCGCCATTAACTTAATACCCAAAATTAGAATCGCCCTTTTAAGCCTATGTTTGTTCGTTAGCTCTGTTTTTCTTAGCTGGGTAACATTTGCTCAATTTGATTTTGCCTACCCTTCACTGTATTACGTGATGAGTATCGACAAACATATTCATAAGTACGGCCCACAAAATAAGTACAAAAAAGGGTTTGAATTAACTAATAAACCAGAGCAAGTCCGTTTATTTTCCGCCATCAACCACTCTATTCACAATCAAGGGCAAGGTTTAAACAAAATCACCTTTCACAACCCACAGGGACAGCCCATTAACCGTTTGTTACGTAACCCAGAAGTCATTCATTTAAAAGATGTAGCAAACCTGATTGATACCTTTTATATGGTTTCCTACATTTGTTTATTCAGCTTTTTGGCATTATTAGCTTATTTAAAAGCCAGCAATATCCAACTTCCATCAATTAAACAACAAGCTATAGGCATACTTAGCTTTAGCGCACTGTGTTTAATTGCTGTAATGGTAATAGGGCCTATTACTGTCTTTTATGCATTACATGAGTGGGTTTTTCCGCAGAACCATCAATGGTTTTTTTATTATCAAGAATCTTTAATGACAGTTCTCATGAAAGCACCGTATTTATTTGGTGCTATTGCAGGGTTAATAGCCATTTTAGCGATTGGCATTTATCTTGTGATTAATTGGTTAGTGCAAACTTACTTAATAAAATCCGCTAAATAAAACCATTATAATCTGGGCCATGGCAACTGCCATGGTGTTAACCAAGCCAAGTCATCCAGCATATTAGCTATTGAAAAATCAGGTTCAAATACTGGTTCACTAACAATTACAAAGGGTTTGTCTTTATAAGTAAAACGTAGGACAAAACTATGTAGATACATCCGAGCAGCCGTCTCCCCTGAGTACAAACCATCCCCCACTATCGGGGCACTTATGGATTTCAGTGCAACTCTTAATTGGTGAGTTTTACCCGTTTTAGGCTTAAGTAGGCATATTCTATAACCGGCTTGTAAGCTATGGGAGAAAAACTGAGTAATAGCAGGGTTATCCATTGTTTTTAGCAATTTAAACGCGCCTCTTCTAGCCGGAGACATGTCACCTTTAATTAGTCCTTGCTTTTTTTTTATACTAGAAGGCGTAACTGCTAAATAGTATTTATCGACTTTTCGTTCTGAAAATAATTTGCTTAGCAGCGCGCAACTGTCTTTGTTTTTTGCTACCAGTACAAGTCCAGAGGTTAATTTATCCAAACGGTGTACAGGCCAAAGCTTTGTGCCTAATTGATGCTCTAGTTGCACCATCAACCCAGGCTGGCCATCTTCTGTGTGAAAATTTAAGCCTGCTGGTTTATCTACCACCAACCAATCTTCGTGATCGTATACGACATTCATATATTAATATCTTTATTCAGTTAATCGGCAATTTTAAAGCAAAAAAAACCGCGCATTTGCGCGGTTCTTTTCGACTCTATAATAAAGTTATAGAGTCTCTGCTGGCTTTACATCACCGTGCTTTGCTTGATGTTTGGCAATAATTTGCTCTGGTTTCAATACAAAACGAGACAGTGCAGGTAGCAGTAATAAGGCACCCAACATGTTCCAAAGGAACATGAACGTTAGCAAGATACCCATATCCGCTTGGAACTTGATAGGAGACCAAATCCAAGTACCAACACCAATCGCTAGAGTTAAACCAGTAAAGCTAACGGCTTTACCAGTTGTTTTAAGCGTTTGTAAAAATGCATCATGTAGGTTTTTACCTTCAATCAAGAATGCTTCTAGACGGCTATAAATATAGATACCGTAATCCACACCGATACCCACACCTAACGCAATCACTGGTAGTGTTGCCACTTTTACACCGATACCCATTTGCGCCATCAGTGCCTGACAAAGAATAGACGTCAGTGCTAGTGGTGTGATAATACAAATAATCGCACGAATTGAACGGAAGGTGATAAAACAAAGAATCGAAACAACAATGTATACGAAAATCAACATTAACGTTTGCGCTTCTTCAATTACTTGGTTGGTAGCTGCTTCTACACCAGCATTACCAGATGCCAATTTAAATTGAACATTTTCATCGTCTTCATAACCTTTCGCAAACTCTGCCGCAGCAGCTGTCGCACGATTAAGGGTTTCAGCTTTGTGGTCATTTAAGAACACAATCACTGGCGCCATGTCACAAGCTTGGCTGTACAAGCTCTTTGGAGTATACCGAAGACCTGAGTTTAAGATGTCTTGGTTACGAGAAATGGTAGACCACTTCAAGTTGCCTTCATTATTCGCTTTAGATGAATATTGGGTTGCAGAAGCTAATGAAATGACTGATTGTACACCATCAACATTTCGCATAACCCAACTTAAGCGATCAATCGCTTCAAGCGCAGTAAATGTGGCACATTTCTCTTTTGGTGTTTCGGCCATTATTACCAATACATCAGAACTGGTTGAGTAGTTATCAACGATATAGGCATTATCTTTATTGTAACGGCTATCAGGACGAAGTTCAGGGGCACCTTTGTCTAAGTCACCAATTTTTAAATTTTGGCTACCAATGGTACCTAAAACAGCCAATACAACCGCTACAGCAATAGAAGTTATAGCTACTTTTTTATCGGTGAACTTAGCAATTAGCTTCCACAATTTAGGTTCAGACGCTTCAATTTTTTGTGCATGAGCAACACCAGAGCGACTAATACCCACATATGACATCAATAATGGCAATAACAATAAGTTAGTTACAATGATAACCGCCACACCAACAGACGCTGCGATGGCCAATTCTTTGATAACCGTGATATCAATAAATAAAAGTGTTAAGAAACCGATGGCATCTGATAACAACGCCAACATACCAGGCACATACAAACCACGGAATGCTAAACGAGATGCGCTTAGGTGATCTGCACCTTTACCCGCTTCAATGGCGATACCATTGATGATTTGCACACCATGACTAATACCAATAGCAAAGACTAAAAACGGGACAAGCATCGAATAAGGATCGATACCAAAACCAATTAGGTTTAATAATCCTAACTGCCAAATCACCGCCACAATAGAACAAATAACCGGAATTAAAGTACCTTTAATACAACGTGAATACATGTACAAAAGTATAGATGTAATAAATATTGCACCAATAAAGAACAACACAACACTTGCAACACCTTCGATTAGATCCGCCATTTTCTTAGGGAAACCAATCATGTGAATGCTGATTTGATCACTTGAATATTTGTCACGAACTTTTTCTTCAAGTTCACGTGCTAAATCTTGAGGGTTTATCGGTAAACCTGTCGCTGGGTTTGTCTCGTACAGTGACATATCGATCATGGTAGAAGTAAAGTCATTTGAGACTAAACGACCTACCTGACCAGAGCGTAAAATATTTACACGCAGTTTTTCGATGCTATCGTCATCACCACTATAAGTAGGTGGAATTACTGGTCCGCCTTGAAACCCTTGCTCGGTTACTTCTGTCCAGCGGACATTTGGTGTCCACAGAGATTTAAGTTTAGAGCGGTCAGTACCGTTAATGTAAAACACATCATCAGTAATCTGACGCAGTGTTTCCATATATTCAGAAGTGAAAATATCCCCTTCTTTTACGGCAACAACAATTTTTATGTTGTTTAAACCACTACTTAAATCACTGGCGTGATTAATATGATTTTTAATGTATTCGTGCTCTAAAGGAATATATTTAGAAGAACGAGAATCAAAACCTACTTTTGATGCGTTGTAAGCAAGAAAAACAGTAAGTGCTAATAAGATCGTTAAAAACAAACCACGTTTGCTAAATAATAACCTTTCCAATAAAGGCTCAGTACCCGGAGATAAAATATAATGTTCCGGCTCAGTTTTTGGCATATCGTTTTGACTCATAATCCTTACCCCTCGATGGTTTTAACTTTCACCGGCAGGAGTGCACCGGTATTATCTAAAATCTTCACACCACCTTCGCCTACTAGAATGAACTCTCCAGACTTGGTTTCAACAATAGTTGCGGCGTTGTCTCTTGCGCTACGCGTTTTACTTTCCCATTTCGTACCAGCAGCAATCCCCTTCAAGAAAGCACCACCGCTACCAACAACATAAGCGGTTAACCCAAGGTGATCCGTACCACCTAATAGTGTTTGTTTAGTATGGGTATCAATAAATTCCCATGATTGACCATAGTCACTTGAACGAACAAGATTACCACGAAGACCAAATGCAAGTTGAACATTATTCGTTAAAGCAACCACACCAAAGAATGAGCCATCATATGGGCTTTCCATTTTTTCCCAAGTATTACCTGAGTTATTACTAGTTAAAATAGTACCGGCTTCGCCAGCAATGATTAAGCGCTGATCATCAATCTTAGCTATGCTATTTAAGTGAAAACGATCAGGGTTTTCTACGTTGCTAGACCATGTTTCCCAGCTTTCACCACCGTCAACGGTTTTGAAAAGCATGCCGTAAGCACCAATTACAAAACCTTCTTTGTCGTTTTTAAACCAAAGATCTAGAAGCGGTTTAGTAGAGCGGTCTTCAAAGTCAATTTCTGCATCTTCTAAGGTGAACGTTGCATTTTCTAGTGCGCTTTCCGCTTCATAAATTAAATCATCATCACCGCTTTCAGATACCTTCTCAAACTGCTCTTCTTTAAGTGCTAGATCTTTTTTAGCCGCTTCAAGCACCATTTCGTTTGCAATAAAGCCATCAAATTGCTTAACCCAAGTCTGACCACCATCTTGTGTTTTAAGGACAATCGCATCATGACCTACAACCCAGCCTGTAGATTCACTGGCAAAATACACCGCTGTTAAAGTGGTTGTAGTGGGTACGTTTGCTTGTGTCCAAGTGCGGCCTTCATCATCGCTGAATATAATATGGCCACGTGCGCCAACTGCTACATAACGATCACCGACAACGGTCACATCTAACAATAATGATTTATGTGCTATTAGCGATGGTATCGCTGGTACATTTAGGGGGTCTTGCCATTGAGCCGTTGCTTGCATCGCTGGTAATCCCAAAGCCGCAACTAAAACGCTACTTGATATAAATCTGATAGCGGTTTTTAAAGCGGTGCCCACTGAGAGCAGTGTTCGCATTTGTAAATCTCCAATCAAAATAAAAATTTATTATTGTAATTATTAGCACTTCAGCACCAGTACTTATACCAGTGCTAATTGTAAATTTTAGCGGCCTCGGCGACGAAGCTCCTGTGGTGAGAAGTAGCGACTACCAGGCGATGCTTGGCTGAAATCAATCGTCTGAGGCTCTTCATTAAACATGCCTTGAACATGATAACGACGAGCTAAAACATCATGAAATACATCCATACATGTTAGGATAGCTGGTAATTCGTAGAAATTCTTTAAATAAGCCATGCTCACACGCCATAACTGGCCACGTTCGTCATATTGGTCAGCTACGGCAATTGTCCAAGAGTCTTCATCTATATAAAAACGACGCTTGTGATAGATGTGTCGTTTGCCTGGTTTTAAAGTGGCTTCCACTACCCATACACGGTGCTTTTCATAGCGAGCGTAATCTGGGTTAAGGTGGCCTGGCATCAATAGGGATTTAACAGGTACCTCAGGAGTACTAATTACATAGTTATTGTATGGAATGTACTTTTCTTCTTTTCCGACAAGCTTCCAATCGTAACGATCGGGAGAGCCATTATACATATCTGTATCGTCAACCGTACGCAGACCATCAGCGGCTGCAATTGGCGTATCATAGGCCAAGCTTGGCGCTTTACGCACACGTCGCTGACCCGCGTTATAACCCCATGCACGTCGTGGCTGTTTTACCTGATTTAAGTATTCATGGGATAGTACCGCGCCACCAGCTAAACGCGCAGGGGCTTTTGTAAACGAAACATAAGATAGGAAGTTGTTATCAAGTTCTTCCTCAGTAATGCCACGTTCATAATAGTTAAACAGTACTTCTGCTTTTGTTGTGATCAATACATAAGAGCCATCGGTGTGAACGGCCACTTCAGAGCCCTCACGTACCAAGTATTCACCGCGGTAACGGGTGATATGGTTCCACATAACTTCTAGGCTACTTTTTGGAATCGGAAATGGAATCCCGCCCACTGAGTTTTTAACACCAATACCACCCTCTGCTAAAACGGCTTTGGTGGAGTTTTTATAAGTATTATCATAAACCCACTGAGGCGATGCGGCTGTCCTACGGGTTTTATAAATTGGCATTTTGAAGGTGTCAGGGTAGGTCTTAAATAGGGCTTTTTGACCATCCGTCAGAAATTCTTCATATTGTTCTATGTTTTGAGCCGTCACTACAAACAGCGGTTTATCACTAGGGAATGGGTTAACGTGATGTTGTCCTGGCTTTTTATAAGCTTTAGGAGGAAATTGAATACCACCTCGCCATTCAGGTATGGAGCCGTCAGCATTTGCAGTGCGATCACCACCTAAAGGGGTTAAAGTCGTTCCTAATTTAGCTGCTTCTTTAGCGCTAATTTGGGCATGAGCCGATGTGGACAGTCCACATACAATTAATATTGTGGAAAGAAGTAGGCCTGATTTCATCATTTTTATTATTCCTTCAGCCGCGTAGTTTATGCCACGGCCGTATCCGGACAACCAGCACAGAAGCGCCAGCTGGGGTCTTTAGTATTATTTTTATTAGTCAAGCATATAAAATAAACCAGCACCATACAACAAAATACGCCACCGGCTTAGTAAATTTGCATAAAAAAGCCATTAATCGGCCAAAGATTTACTCACCACCTCATAAACATCTTTAGATAAATTTCCTCTGGAGGCAATTTTCTCCAGTGCTTGCTTCATTTTTGAGCTATTTGGTTGTGCTATACGCTTCCATTTAGTTAAAGGCCCCAATAGACGAGATGCAATTTGTGGGTTAAGGGCATCTAGTTCAATGATGCGATCCGCCAGCCAATTGTACCCCAAGCCATCTTGGGCATGATAGTGCCTTAAATTTTGCCCAGCAAAAGCACCAATTACAGCGCGAACCTTGTTAGGGTTTTTAATATCAAATGCAGGATGGCTCAATAAAGCATTAGCCCCTGCCACCCCGTCAATATAATCACTTGCAGCCTGTAGTGACAACCACATATTGGTTACAAGTACATCTTCTTTCCATTGCTCATAAAAAGAAGCCAATGCTTTTTGAGCTTTTTCTTGATGATTTGAGTTCACCAAAGCGGATAGCCCTGTGTACTGATCCGTCATATTATCAGCCATTTCAAACTGAGTCTGCGCAATAGCTGAGTAATCTTTGCTTTGTGCCTGAATCATATATTGCAAACAAAGGTTCTTCAATGTCCGCTTAGCCATAGCGTCATGGGTCGGCTCATATGGCCCACTTACCTGACAAGCTACATATATTTCATTGAACTCATTGTGCAATTTGTCACTTATTGCTTGTTTAACAAAGGTTCTGGCCGTGTATAAAGCATGCACTTGAGCTTGAGGTTGCTGCTCAATTAAATAGGCCAAACTAGGAAGACTTAACATTTGTGCCTGCTTAGCTAAATCGTCAGACAATTCAGCCACCCATTTTGCATACACAGCCAACAGGTTTTCATCCATTTTAAGATCTGTACCTGCCAATACATCTTGGGAAAGGGACAAAATAACACTGGTAGCTAGGGTTTGACCGGCATCCCACTGATTAAAGCCATCGCTATCATGGGCCATCAAATGCATTAACTGTTCAGGTTGGTAGTCATAATTCAATTTTACTGGTGCGCTAAAGCCACGCAGCATAGATGGCACAGGCGCCGTTTTTACTCCTTCAAATTCAAAGGTTTCTTCATGCTGGGTCACATTAATAACTTGGGTAGCGTCATTAAATGCTGAACTATTGCAGCTAAGGGTTAAATCCTTACCTGCACTATCCAATAAGCCAATAGCAAATGGAATATGATAGGGTTTCTTGATATCCGTCTCTGATGTATCTCGACAGGTTTGTTTGATGGTTAAGGCATAGGTTTGAGCGCTTTCATTGTAGCTATCGCTCACCCAAAGCTCAGGGGTTCCGGCTTGGTGATACCAGTGTCTGAACTGGCTAAGATCCTTGCCTGATGCGTCTTCCATGGCTTTCACGAAATGCTCAGTGGTAACAGCTTGACCATCATGGCGTTCGAAATACAAATCTGAACCTTTTCTGAACAAACTTTCACCTAATATATTATGAATCATGCGTACAACTTCAGCGCCTTTTTCATAAATGGTTAAGGTGTAAAAATTAGATATTTCAATAAACGAAGCGGGTAAAATCGGATGGGCCATCGGGCCAGCATCTTCTGCGAATTGAGCTGTTCTTAATAATGATACATCTTCAATTCGCTTAACCGTACGCGAACCCATATCCGCTGAAAATTCTGAATCTCTAAATACAGTAAATCCTTCTTTCAGGCTTAATTGAAACCAATCACGACAAGTTACGCGGTTACCCGACCAGTTATGAAAATACTCATGGGCTACGATGGCTTCGATACGCTGAAAAGTAGCATCTGTAGCGGTTTTTGGATTAGCCAGCACACAAGATGAGTTGAAAATATTTAAGCTTTTGTTTTCCATTGCGCCCATATTAAAGGCGTCAACCGCAACAATGTTGAATATGTTTAAGTCATATTCACGACCATATACTTCTTCATCCCATTTCATTGAACGCTTTAACGCACCCATTGCATAGTCACATTTATCTATGTTTTGCGGCTCTACATAAATACGCAGTGTGACATCTACGCCACTCATTGTAGTGAAGGTGTCTTCAATGTGCTGTAAGTCCCCAGCAACTAATGCGAATAGGTAACACGGTTTTTTATGGGGGTCATGCCAAGTGGCACTGTGACGGCCATCTGATTCGTCTTGAGTGGCAACTAAATTACCATTCGATAATAATACAGGGTAAGCGGATTTATCAGCGGTAATATGTACGGTATAGACGCTCATGACATCTGGGCGATCTAAGAAATAGGTAATGCGTCGGAACCCTTCCGCCTCACACTGAGTACAAAACATGTCCGATGACTTATATAAACCCTCTAAGGCGGTATTTTCTTGAGGCTTGATCTTTGTTTGTATTGATAACGTAAAGTCATCCGGCAATGCAGCTATGGTCAAGCTTTCATCTTGTAATGCGTACTGATCCTCACTTAATATTTGATCATTTACTTTTACCCACATCAGTTCTAAATCTTGGCCATTTAACTCAAGTGGCGCAGGCTGATTTTGGGTTTGCTTCATTTTAAGAATAGAGGTTACTAGCGTGTATTCTTCATATAAATCAAAGGTAAAGTGAGTGCTTTCGATTTCAAAGCTAGGAGCCTGATAATCTTTCAAAAAAATGGCTTTAGGTTCTGCGTTTTTCATGGTTTATCCTTAATCCGCCATTAACATTCAATGCTAACTAAATAAGAGGTATATTTACGTAAATTAATTACCCCAGTGTCCAAAATCAAATACTGCCCTTTAATACCCATTAACTTACCTTGGGCAATGGGATTTTTATCAAGATTCAAACTCGCCACTTTAGTTGGATACTGCTCAACCGGATAAGCAAAATTGTGCTGCTCGCCATCATAAAGTAATTGCACCGCTTGTAAGCCATAATGAGACTGTAGCTCTTCAATTTCTTCATGGCACATTTCGAACAACTCGTCTCTTTTTTGCGAGAGATTTAAATCTTCTGCATCTTGTTTAAGCAGTGTCCGCCAATTGGTTTTATCTGCAACATGCTGTTTAAAAATTACTTCCAATAAACCAGACAGCTGTCGGGTTTCTACTCGCGCAATAGGTAACGCCTGCATTGCCCCTTGATCCAACCATCGAGTTGGAATTTGGCTATGACGAGTAATACCTACCTTAATACCGGAAGAATTAGCAAGATACACAATATGATCTTGCATACAAAATTCTTCACCCCATTTGGGCTCGCGGCATGTGCCTTTGTCATAATGACACTTTTCTGGGCTCATGATACAAGTATCACATTGCGCTAAGCGTGAAAAACAAGGGTAGCAATACCCTTGAGCGAAACTTTTTTTACTGACTCGCCCACAAGCTTGGCAGTGAATATCACCAAGGTATTCTATAGTTATCGGCTGACCGAGCATTTCATTAATAGGAATCAACTGTTCATCAAGCTTGATGGAATATTGAGCTACTTCCCCATCAGCCGAAATGTGCATTTTTGATAAATGACCTTGGTACTTCATTACTCATTAAGCCTTAATATTCTTATTATTCGATGATTTTGATGGTTTGAGTATCATCGCCGCCAGAGGGTTTCTTTTTGCGCTTATTGGTCATATCCACATAACCCACTCGTTCTGTTTCTGGGATATTATTCAGGTGTTCGTAACGAATCATGGCTTCTAAAGAGTATTCTTTTTGCTCAGGAGTTACAGCTCGTCCATCCCCCCAACGACCCAGTTCAAGGGCTTGCTTCATATTGTTATAAATAGCGGGCGTCATGGACGCGATTAATTGTTCAATATCCATAGTGACTCTTTTTTACAAAAATAAAATACACAAAAAACAAAGCGGCTCCGCTCAATAACCCACTCAAGTGAGCTGCATTGGCCATAGAGCCTAAGCCAACCGCTTGAAATATGGGTGTATACCCTAAAACTAACCAACCAATGGCCAAGTAAAATAAACCTTTGGGCACCATTAAGTTACGAAGGAGCCATTGATAACAAAAGGCAAAACCAATTAAGCCATACACGACACCCGACAGCCCACCAAATAACGGCCCAGACAACCATAACTGACAATAATTACTTATTAATGCCACCAATAAGACGAGACCCATATAGGCAAAAAATGGCAACTTACGTTCAAGTAAGGAACCTAAATACCAGCAAGACAAGCTATTAAAGACCAAATGCTCCACACCAAAATGAAGAAAAATAGGGCTAATACTGTGCCAAATCACACTCAATCCATCATAGGGAATCCAAGATCTTGGGTAATATTGGATTTGTGCAATAAAAAACCAATCTAAAAACAGCTCCCCAAGTTGTGTTAGCATCGCCACCATCAAACTAGCGACAATCAACCCTGTAGTGATAGGTAACTGCTTGATGTTTTCAATAGTCAAAGTATGTTGCTTTTGCCTTCTATACCCTTGTTTATAGGCTTCATAGGCTTGTGCTACCGCCGTTGTTAGAGTTGGATCTTGTAGCCAAAGGGACAATTGCCCACCCTCTTCACGCACTTCATACTTTACGTCTTTCTCTTGCAACTCTTTGAGCAGTGGCTCAATGGGGTATTGGTCCTCACAGTGGCAAGCTAAATACATAGGGTTAATCTTCTTTACGCTCAACACGCAACCAGCAAAATTTATCTGGGTCTAAGCGTTTTTCATCGTCCATTCTGTAAGCTACTAAACGTCCGTATTTCACAGCACTGTAGTCTAGACAGGCAATATTATGGGTGATTGGCCCCGGAATGCCTTTCATCCAATAATGCCCAATGAATAACGGTTTCTCGTATGGACCGTAATACAACAGCTCTTTTCGGTCGTTAGCCGTAATGGGTTTTTCAGCAATGTCTTCTGGCAATGGATCTGGCTGAAACACGATGTCATCGTAAACTTCTGGCTCGCTCTCCCAGAACTTGGTTCTAAAAAAATGTCTTACAAATCCATCTTTTGCAGTAATACTACGTCCATCGGGCAGTTTTAATGCTGTCCCACGGGTTAAGCGATCCACCAATTGGCCTTCAAAAGACTCCCGATCCATAGACGCATGCAGAAACTCTTCATCCATAGTTGTGCGACGATAACGACCTTTCATCTCGCTAATTAACTGATGGTCCCAACACGCGTGCACCGTCCGAAAATGTTCAAATTCAGCATACAAAGGAAGCGTAAGAAACCAATCAAGATAATCACGCCATTCTTGCGGATAAGGCTCAAATTGACGGATGGTCTGCTCCACAATAAAGGTATTTCGTGCAGTATGTTCCCTTAAATACGGGTGCTCACTGCCCGACCTTGACGGCGTACAATAGGCTAATACATTGTATTCATGATTCCCCATTACCATGTGAGCATGACCATGCTCTACCATGTCACGTACAACACTTAACGCTAAGCGGATATTAGGGCCACGATCCACGATATCACCAATGAAGACCACTACGCGCCCCTTAGGGTGCTGATAGACGCCATTGACCTTTCGATAACCCATCTGCTCAAGCAGGTGGCACAAGGTGACACCACAGCCATGAACATCGCCGATCAGGTCATAGCCCTGAACCGCCCCCATATTAGGCTTCCCCGTACTGGGTTGCCCAGCCTAACTTGGTACGACAAGTATCATAAAAATCATGATCAAGCGGGTGAATCAAGCGTGCTTTATGCGCCATTTTACGGATAGTAACGGAATCCCCAGGGGCTGCGGTAATGTGCACCTGACCATCACAACTGATTTGAGGGTAGACATCGATATCTTCGCTAATGGTGATTTTCACCTCACTATTGGCGTCTATTACTATGGGTCTGCTGCTCAAGGTGTGAGGAAACATAGGAACAAGTGCCACAGCATCCAATTTAGGGTGCATAATCGGGCCACCACCACTTAACGAATAGGCTGTAGAACCTGTTGGTGTGCTGACAATCATGCCATCACTTCGCTGGTGATAAACAAATTGCCCTTCAATCGATAAATCAAAAGCAATCATACGCGCCGATTTACCTGGGTGAAGAATCACATCGTTCAAAGCTTCACCGTAACCGATGGGTTCACCATTACGTTTTACTTCTGCCTCAAGCATGAAGCGACGCTCGGTGATGTACTCACCTTGTAGTACTTGGCCTACTTTTTCTTCTAAGTTTTCAGGGCTGATGTCTGTTAAGAATCCAAGACGACCACGGTTAACCCCTAAAATAGGAACATTAGATTTCACTAACGCACGTGCTGCGCCCAATAAGCTACCATCACCGCCAACAACGATCACAAGATCACAGATCTCGCCCATCATCTTTGGGCTGCAAACCTGCAAACCATGACCCATCATCACAGAAGCGATTTGCTCTTCAAGAATGATATTGATACCTTCATCCGCTAAAAAACGACGCAGCCGTTTGATGGTTTCCACCACTTTTGCGCTGTTTAATCGGCCGATGATGCCAATATTACGAAATTCATCCATTTGAGTACCACAAACTTGATATAAATTATGGTGAGTTTATACCATAAACCCACTGAAAAATGGACTGGGAATCGCAATCTATGGCATACCAATCGACACACGTACGTCACTTAGCATGGTGTTTATTTAGCGAACCCATGGCTAAAATTTATGACATTGCGAATTTATCCATCAAGCCTAGTTCAGATCTGCTGCAATGGCTTAAAGCTCAGGATGAAAATCCATCATCAATAAATGCCTATATAAACACTCATAATGCTCGATTACTGGGCAGCTATTTCGAGTGTTTATGGCAGTATTACTTCACTCATGCACCTAAGTGCCGGTTATTTCAGCACCATGTTCAAGTATTTAAGCAAAAACAAACCATCGGCGAATTGGATATATTAGCTGAACATGAGAACGTGCCCTTACACCTAGAACTGGCCGTGAAGTTTTACCTTCTTATGCCACACAAATCTGGCATAAAGTTACACCATTGGCTTGGGCCGCAAAGCCATGACAGGCTGGATAAAAAACTAAGCATTCTTGCAGGCAAGCAGTTTCCTTTACTGTACAACTCTGTCACCACACAAAAATTGCAAGAACTTGATATAAACTTACCCTATACCCAAGCTTTGGCATTAAAAGGATATTTATTCACACCACTTAAACAAACAGAATATGTCTTTCATCCAAGTATCAACCCCAATGTTAATACAGGAAAATGGCTGCATGTTAAGCAGATCAATGAGTTGCTTGAACACCCTTCACGCTGGTCAATCCTTGAGAAGAAAAATTGGCTAGGGCCCTATCAAAAAACAGAAAGTGATTCCCGAGATAGTTACGATAATGCACAGGTAAAAAAAAACATTGAAGAGCATTTCAATGAGCAAGCTTATGCTTACGCATTACTACTTATAAAACTGGATCAACAAAACAAAGAAGTGGAACGCTACATGGTGGTTCACGAGCATTGGCCTGAACCACTAACCCTCAAAAAGACAAACTAGGGCGCAATACAAAAGCCGTATTTGATTCACCAAAACTTAATGGCCCTGAATATTTTTCAGTGGTTTCTCTTACAAAACCTAAACCCAAAGACAATACCCAGCCGTAGCCTTTTATGGGCACCTTTTTATCTATGATTAATTGCTGACCAATGGCTCGTCCAGATTTCTGGCTAACACGGTACTTAAATTCAATACCGCCATTTTTCACCCACGAATAAATATCCCCATGAGCCTCCACACGTTCACGTTTAATAGCCACATAGTATTCATCTGTTACAAATGGATTGTCATGAATTTTAGCCCCTACACGAAACGACCAACTTAAAGTGCGATTTTGCGTAATCCGATCACCTTTAATCTTCCATTCAAACTCCCCCCAGCGATCATCGACCAGTTCATTGCGTCGAATATGCAAATGCCCATAACTGGCTAAATATCCCATAAACCCCTTACTTTCAGATTCACTTTGACCTGCTGAGCGATATTTCACCATATTGCCTAAGAACAAAGACACGGCATAAGGCTCCTCAAAGCCTGCTGTCACCACCTCCACTAAATTAAGCTCTTGTGTGATATTCATGTCTTCATAAATACCACTGGCATCATCACTTTTTAAAATAACCCCAAGTAAGGGCATGGGGTTAACACTGGCTTCTACCAAGACAAAACGAGGCAAATAAGAACTGAAAAAAAGATTTGAATATACTTGAGCTTCTGTACGCTCACCAAGCTCAGGAATGGGGGAATCATCTAAAGATTGGTAATAAGCGATATTGCTGTAGTAGGGATCTAGCTCGTACTCCCATTCACCGGCCGCCCACAGCTGGAATGGTAAACAACCCCCAATGATCATGATTAATAAACGCATTTATTCCCCAAGGTGGTTAAATATCAGAGCCACTTAAAAAGTGTAGAAGGCTTTAGTGGTAAGTAGGGAATTTCAGACGATTCTTTACTAAAAATACACAAACCAGCGCCAACCCACATAAGCCACCAATTAAGTGGGCATCCACATACACATGCCCCCCTATGGCCGCACTCACACCGGTATCCTGATAATATCCACTTTGCTCCCAAAACAATTTCACAATAATAATTAACATGAGGAGGTGACGACGCCACAAATCAAGGGACTGGCTAAAATACGCCCCAAGAATAAACAAACCATGTAATACACCCGATGCACCAACATAATAATAGGTGCCGCTTTCGAACATGATATAAATAGAGATCAAAAAGCTTGATGCAAGATAAAACAACAACCAATTAATTACTCGTCCAGCTGGGTTCATCGCAGCTAGTAACAAAAAACCTAACCCATTTAATAACCCGTGAATCCACCCTAAGTGCATAAAATGAGCAGTCAATAAACGCCAATACTCACCCTGAGCAATCGCACCCTCATCATATCTTAAGAGACTTTTTAACCATGGATTACTTGCAACAAGTAACAACACAAATGCGGCAAACACCAAAGGCCATACAGAAAGGGAGTAACGATTAAATAAAGTGAACATGTATTGTCATCTGGAAAAAATGAAACTGTAACAATTTGTCATTAGAACACAATACGAAGGGAGATTGAAAAACGAAAAGCAGAGCAAAAACAAAATAGTGCCGACTATCGAACTTCCTGACCCTATTTTGTCCTGCCCTTCCTAAAAATCTAGCAAGCTTTAAGCACTCTGCCACGCTCTATGGCGATTTTGACAGGTTTTGTCTGCTTAAAGCGAGGGCTTATAGCCAAATCAAAGTATCAATTAAAATTTAATAATTGGATGTCTAATTTTTTACGAAAATGCCCGACTTTGACTGGCGGCTAATGCTTTATCTAAACCACCCATCGCTGCCAATAGAGACTGACAAAATGGAATAAGCCAATTGCAACTTAAAGCAAACTCATGAGCGAAACGCGCATCTTGCGAGTCGCTATCCCCTGGTGCCTCTTCTTGTTCCAGTAATAATTTTATGCGTTTAATTGAAAGATCATCTTGCAATAAAAAACTGACGTTTTCTCGCCAAATTAAGTGCAATTTATTGACGATTTTACCCGCATCAAGATGTACATTCAGTTCGTCAGTTAATAAATCATGATTGCGTGCACGCACTAGCGCCCCTTCTGCATCCTGTAATTCCACTTCTTCACCCAAAGCCCAGTCTTGAGGTAATGACAATGGGTTACTTAACCAGCTCGTCATAACATGACTTGGGGAATTATCTGAGTTTACCAATGAGATCGGTAAGCCATCTAAGCTATCCCTTAAATAAGCGGTCACATCATCAGCACTTTTGGCACTGCCAGATAGCACCATTAACCAGCCTTGCTTTGGAAAAATCAATACAGGGGTACGGCTGGATTTTGTAAAGGCCTTAGGTAGCAGGGCTTGAGTTAAGTCTTCTTTCAATTGTTGGCGTATTTTACGACTTGGGCTAAACCCTTCTGCCTGTTCAAACTCTTCAATTTTTACTTGTAAGTATTCATTAACCACTGAAGCAGGCAACAAGCGTTTCTCTTGCTTAAGCATCAAAAGTTGCGCGCCATGAGCTTCATATACCAATTCGCCTGAACTCACCGCACTTACCCAGCCTTGGGAAGATAACTGTTGAGACATGCACGGCTCAAACGGTTTACTCTCAAGCTTTTTTTCAAAATCAACTCGATCTGGAAGGGGCTTGTTTAAAACATACCAATAAAAATTACGAACCTGCATATACGACCTCTTTGTGGTCGCGCATTATGCACAAAGCCAAGCAATGAAGACAAGGTGCGCGTACCCCTAAATGGGGATTAGTCGTCTTTTTGATAATGGGACAAGAAAACAGCTTGCCCCATTCTCTGTATTTGCATATCAATCATGGCCTGAAAGGGCTTCATAAGCCGACTATATTGATCTGAACCATCTAATAGCTCACACGCCAGCGCCACTGCTTCTAGTGTGGATACGCTACCCTGAACACGACTTGAGCGAATGGTATACTGACTGGCCTCTTGGCCTTCTAAACGCACACTTGGTAACTGTGATAGCCATGGATTCATATGCCATATACGCTTTGCTTTACGCCATGTGCCATCTATAAATATTAACGTCTTGATGTGCTCTGTATCAGTAACTGGTTGTCCAGATTGCCAAGCCTCACTTTGCTCACTAGGAAAAATTACACGACACGAATCTGGCCGAGATAAGCATTCACTTACGATGGGCAACTGGGAGAAGTCTTCTCCTACCAGAACCTCAATAGGCGATAAACACATTTGTAAAATCGGAACCGTGGCTAAAGCCTGTTTTTGCTCAGATGGGTGCTGTAGAATCACCACCCGACACGGGGCCTGAACACTGACTAAGTGCGGGCATAAACATACTGATGGTGGTCGGCCACAGTGATTACAACGTTCTCTTGGCATATTGCTCGATGCAGATTTTATATCAGGATAAACACATATTAGTGATCAACAAGCCCAGTGGCTTGTTATCTCAACCGGGCAGTCTTGATGATAGTGTCACCACTGAACTTGAAAAAACATTTGAGTTTCTAGGTGTGGTACACCGCTTAGATCAAGCCACCTCTGGCATTATGATTTTAGCATTAAACCCTAAGGCATTGTCCCATTTAGCTAAACAGTTTCAATTTCGCACCACGTTTAAAGTATATGAAGCACAGGTATTTGGTCGATTAGCCGCCGATATGGGGCATATAGATTTACCTTTGCGTTGTGACTGGCCCAACCGTCCAAGGCAAGAAGTTCACACAGAAGGCAAAGCTTCCCTTACCCATTGGCAGTGTATTGATAGAAACCAAAGTACCAGCCGAGTGATATTAATTCCGCACACAGGGCGCAGCCACCAATTACGAGTACACTTAGCCAGTATGGGGCATCCGATCATAGGAGATTATTTTTATGCTCATGAAACCGCCTTAAACATGAGTGAGCGATTGCACTTACACGCAAAGGAATTAACCATTAACCATCCAATCACCAATCAACGGTTGCACTTTTTTAGTGAAGCGCCGTTTTAATTATTGATCACCTAACGGCGTCGCAGAATTTTTAGCCATACACAAATCGATAAAATCTTGAGGCAATACCGGAGTCGGCTTTTTATCCTCACCAATCGCTACAAAACTGAATACACCAGTGATGGCTTTCTCACAGCCGTCTTGATACAAACCTTCCACATACATATCAACACGTACTTTTAAACTGGTACGTCCGACATGGCTCACTTGAGCAATTAATTCGACCACTGACCCAGCTGGCACTGGGTGCTTAAAATCAATTTTATCTGAGCTTACTGTCACTAGGCGCTGTCGACTAAAACGTGTTGCGGCAATAAACGACACTTCATCCATCCATTGCAATGCGGTACCGCCAAACAAGGTGTCATGGTGATTTGTCGTATCTGGGAAGACTGCTTTTGTCACGTGAGTAATGGCTAGCGATTTACGTTGTTCTATTATTTCATCCAGAGTCATGTACTCACCTTTACTACAAATCACTATTCTATGAAAAGCCAATTAAACAACCATTGAGAAGCTTTTATGGTCATATGCAAATTTAGCTTTATGAATGTTGAGCTATAAATTCAGACACCACACAGGATATTTCATCTATATCTCCATCAATATGCAAGTGGTGCGAGCCTTTGAACCAGTGTAGCGTATGCTCACAAGTCAGGTGTTGCCAACGCTGTTGTATTGTTTCTTCTGTAAATAATCCACCATCAGCAAACACCCCCAGCACAGGGCACTTAATGGCAGAGATGAAACTGGCAATTAAATCTTCAGTTAAACGCATCATAGAAGAATAGCGTAACCGCTTATCGTTTATCCAAGCATAACCCTCTTCTGATTTAGACAAGCCCCGCTCAACAATTTTTTTAGCCGATTCAGGCTTCAGTTTTAATGAGCCATTTAAACGGGCCTGCACAAAAATATCACTACTGGGTTTGGTAGCTTGCTCGAAGTTATGCGCTTTCATGCTTAAGATAGCTTTAGCTAATCGTTCTGGCGCTGTTTCTGTATCACCGGATGCAGGCCCAATGGCCTCAACTAGCGTTAAGCTTATTAAACGATCAGGAAAGGTTCCCGCATATAAAGTTGCCATGGCAGCACCCATTGAGTGGGCCAGAATATGACATTGCTCCCAACCTAGCGCATCTAAAATGTGCTCGATATCTTCTACCCCCGCCCACACATGGTAATGCTGATGAGCAGGCCAATGACCACTTAATCCATGACCGGGTAAATCCACAGCAATGACATTGCACTGAGTAAGTGCTGGCGCTAAGCTGGAAAAGGTTTCAGCATTATCGAGCCATCCATGTAACGCTAAGACTTTCGGCCCATCTGGATTACCCCATTGTAAGCCGTGAATTTCAATGCCTTTAATTTTTATATCAATGGGATTAGGTGTCATAAGGACTCAATAATTTCGTTTATTTTACTTGCCGTTTGCTCAGGAAATTCTAAGGGAAATAAGTGTCCACCTTGCATTTTATGGGTTTCAAACCCCATTTTATTCATGGCTTTAATGATTCCTGGGCGTACCACATTGCTGTGTTCTCCATATAAAAACGTGCCCGGTACTGCCTGTAAATCTTTTACGTGTTTAATGGTATGGGGGATAGTTCGGTAAATGGCTAGCTCTGTTTCGGCGCTGTATCTTAGATGAACACCGTCATGAGCTTGAACCGTACCGTGTATTACGTAATCCTTAAGGCATCTTGGGTCCGCTTGTTTGAACAAGCTTTTACCTGAAAAATAATCCATTGCATGATCATGACTATCAAAGGTTTCTAATCGCCCTGAGGTGCGCCCTGCTGGGGTGATCTTATCAATAAAATTGAAACGCTTAGCTAGCCCAACCAATTTAGAAGTCATATTATCAATTAACGCAGGGTCTAATAGAATTAAGTGTTTAAATAGCTCTGGGCGCTGTCTTGCAGCTAAATAAATTAACCCACCACCTAAACTATGACCAATAGCCACCACTGGTTGGTTATGTGACTGCTCAATTTGCTCGATGAGTTCATCAACTAAATAAGACCAGTGGTCTGTAACTGGATACGCTTGTTGATGACCATACATATCTAAATACGCCACAGAGTGTCGCTTTGACAATGCCTCTAACATGACGTTGTAGCTTTTTGCAGGAAAGCCATTGGCATGACAAAAATGTAAATGTTCGGTACTCATTCCCATGGACTCACTTTCAAACTGGGTGGTGTCACTGCGTAACCTTGTTGTCGCAATAAATTAATTAGGCCATTTTTCCCCGGTAGGTGTAAAGCGCCTACAGCGATAAACACTCTTCCATTACTCAACTGAGGTAATATGCGCTCCATCATTTTATGATTACGCTGATCAATCAGTGCATACATAAGACGCTGAGTCAGTGCATCATCTTTGCTTTGTAGCTCCATGCTTCGGCGGTAGATTTCATCCAAATTCCCACTTAAATACGCTTGTACCAACTTCTCGTTAAGTTCTTGTACAACAGGTAAAAAATCCATTGAATCTGTTAGTAAGGTAATCTGATCAGAGGTACTTAAATTATCAAATACCGATAGCTGTTCTTGTAAGGTTTCGAGCGCACAGAGCTTTTTATATTGATGTATCCCCCAGTGATAGAGTTGTTCGTCCAATGCATAGCCACCATGGCTTTCTGGACGACTCAACACCACCATAGCGGCCCAAGGCTTAAGGTGAGCAGCCTCCAAGGGTGAAATACCTAGTTTATTCAATGATAGGCTTAAACGATTAAATAATGACTCTCCCAATATTTCATCTAAAAACTGTCCATCCGGCAATAGCATGGCGCGGCCTATACCTACTTGCATTTCACGGTCAGGTAAAATTTCTAAACACAAGGTTTTAGCTTCACTAAATCTTTGCGTGACTTCAGCATTTAATTTTTTAACACGCTTATCGTCTATGTGAATGGTGCCAAATAAAAAGGAAGGTGGTTGTTGGGGCTTATGGATACGCCAGAGTAAACCCGGCCCCACATCTGCCAGAGAAATGCCTGTATAAACAGAAATTAATAGGAAGATAAAATATTGATAAATGTTCCGCATTGGCTTGCAAACACCTCAGCTTCAATTGCAACAATAGCAGCAGTATCCACATGCCTACCACGAGTATGGCCATCACATAAGTGGGTAGCTAATCGCCCAGCAAAGGTTTGATGACATACAATTAATATATTTAAATCATCACCTTTTAGAGTTAATAGTTCATCTAAGGCTGGCTGGGTGTCTACATCAGGGGTTACCCAATCAACTGTTTTACAACTGCCATAAATAAGGCCTTGAGATTTCAATTCGTCAAACGTTTGCTGAGCACGCAAATACGGGCTAACAAAAACATGGGTAAAAGCCTGTTGAGATAAATGCTGAAAATTGATTTTTGCTTGCTGGCGGCCAGTATTGGTCAAAGGCCGCTGTTGATCAGTAGGCGCCATGGATTTAGCTTGCCCATGGCGCATAATCCAAAGTTTATGCATCACCTTGGTCTTCAGGCTTTTCTGCTTTAGCGGAGGTTTTTTTCACCACTTTACGCGTGGTTTTACGTCGAGAGGTTTTAACCGGAGCCACTTTCTCTGGCCAATCACTAAATGGGTAGGGTTTCTCTTCTGTATTGTAACTTAGGTAATTGATAATCTGCGCTACATATAAGCTTAGACCATTGGCAAACTTCCTAAGCCCCTGATTAGCATCACCGCTAAGTAGCACATATAACCACTGGCTAATGGCCACTAATAAAACCAAAATATCTACGATGCGGTAAACTACAAAAAACAACACCATAAATACGCTACGCAGCCAAAAAGACTCAGATTTAATACTGTCTTTCCATTGATTATCCATTTGCTTAGGCTCCTCGAGGTAATGAAAATTCCACGTCTGTATTGTGATCGCCGGTCATTAGCGCAACAGCCACTTCTTCAACTCTAACACCTTCAAATAACACAGCATAAAGCGCATTAACCAGTGGCATGTATATGCCTAGTTCATTGGCTTGATTGCGTACGTAACGCAATGTATTGATTCCTTCAGCTACTTCACCTAGGGCCTGCGTGGCCTCTTCTAGGCTTTCGCCTTTACCAATAGCATAGCCTATTCGGTAATTTCGACTCAAAGGTGATACACAGGTTGCGACTAAATCGCCAACTCCCGCCAATCCTAAAAATGTCATAGGATTTGCCCCTTGTGAAACGGCAAAGCGACTCATTTCAGCTAGGCTGCGAGTAATTAACATGGCTTTAGTGTTTTCACCATAACCTAGGGCCGCCGCCATTCCGGTAATAATGGCATATATGTTTTTAAGGGCGCCACCTAGCTCTACACCATACATATCTGCATTTACGTAGATACGGAAAAATTTACAGCTTAAACTTTGCTGAATAAAGTCACGCACTCTCTTATCTTTACTAGCAATAACCGTGGCAGCCAATTGCCCTTGAGCAATTTCTTTGGCTAGATTTGGCCCACTAATGACACCCACAGGGTTAACAGGAAAGACCCCTTTTAGAATATCACTCATAAGATTAAACCCTTCTGGTTCAATCCCTTTTGTGGTGCTAATTAAAATTTGATCTTTTTCAATCAAACCAGTAGTACGTTCAACTATTTCACGAAATGATTTACTCGGAATCGCATAAAATACCACGTCACTTCCACTAATGGCTGCTTGAATATCATCAGTAGCTGTAATTGCTGAATTAAGCTTTAACCCAGGTAAGTATTGTTTATTCTCGCGTTCTTCGTTTATATTTTTTAAGGTTTGAGGATTGCGCATCCACATACCCACTTGAAAGCCATTTTCAGCTAGAATATTGGCGATGGCAGTACCAAAGCTACCACCGCCAAGTACGGTGGCTTTTTGCACTGTGTCTGTTTGAGCAGTCATATGATAGTTTATTTGTCTTCTAGGCTGTTCACTAAATCCTGAAATGCTTCGCGGTTATTATCGTTCATATTCATAAGTAATTTATGAGCTTCTAACACGCGTTTTTTCATTTCGTCTTCGTCAACGGATTTAAGTGGTAATTCATCGAGGTATTCCACTTGGGATACCAGCTCATGTACGATGTAAAATACCTGATCAAACCCCATGCTTAATAAGATTCGATTAATATCATCTTGAGTAGAGATGATAGTGGGTAATTGGCCGTATTTTTCTTTGTAAAGTATGGATATCTTTGCAAGTTGGCCTAAGGAGGTGCTATCAATACACTGGGTTTCAGTTAAATCGATAATCACCGTTTTGAATTTTTCACTTTCAAACATCTCATCGGTGTATTGATCAAGTGTGCCACATAAATTCAAGCGCACATCACCGACAAACTTTATGATGTATATACCCTGGCTTTGAGCAACGAGAATTTTTCCCGTATTCATGGTCATTCGGTCCTGGACAAGGTTAGCAATGTAATGTCATCTGGTATCTCATTACTGGTATCTATATTAAGTAAGGATTCCAAGTTTTCGACGGTTAACTGACCATTTCTCACCCAGTCGAGCAAGCATGCTTCTTTGTCAGATAAACGCTCTTGTGGCATCACTTCAAGTATTCCGTCAGAAACAGCGACTAACTCAAAAGTGTGGCCTAATGTTACTTCGTAAGTATCGTATTTAGCTGCGGCAAAAAGCCCAGCAGGCTGCGACCGCCCCTCCAAATAATTAGCCCCATTTTCATTATTTAAAATGGGCATTGGAAATTGGCCTGCCACACTATAAGAAAGTGTAGACGATGGCAAATCAATCATACCCCAGAATAAGCTCACGTGCTTTCCTAACTGAGCATCAACTAGTTCTTTATTAACTCGCTGAATCACTTTGTGAGGTGTCAACAAGTCATCAGTTGATTGACGCTTTAGGTTTCGTCTCAAGCGATTTGTTAAATTCTTTAATAAAACGGTTATGAACGCCGATGATGCTCCGTGGCCACTTACATCAGCCACGTAAAAAACCATTTTGTCACCACTAATTGGAAAGTAGTCGACAAAATCTCCACTCAAATACAGGCTTGGGATAATGTGATAGTGAAATTCGATACCGCTCATTTGTGCCTGATTATCTGGCAGCATGCGTTTTTGTACTTCTCGGCCTGCTTGCTGATCTAAGCGAAGCTCTTCCAGTCGAGATTCTAATTCACGATTATTATTTTCAAGTTGGAGGCGATAAGCGCTGTTTTGCTCAGCCAATCGCATGGATTTTAGGTTGCGCAAAATACTGTGCTCAAGCACTTCCATATCTAAAATAGGTTTAATGAGATAATCACTGGCACCAAGGCGAAGAGCCTGCACCACGTCGGCCATGACACCAGCACCTGACACCACAATAAAGGGAGTATTTGGGTTAGTTTTATTGATTTTCTTTAAGACGGCTAAGCCATCCATGCTTGGCATACGAAGATCGCAAAGCACGATATCCGGCAACTGGCTATTAAAGCAAGCTACGCCTTCTTGACCATTTTCGGCCTCTATTACATCAAACCCACTGTCCTCTAAATAAGCAACGATGCTTTCTCGGACAATGGCTTCGTCATCAATGACTAAAACTCGACCACTTACCACACTCATGGATGCCTGCAGACTTGTTATTGTTAGGGCTGTAGCCACCTTACATGGCTAACTCATTGTTAACAAGGTACACCAAGGAACCAAGAAAGGCATGTGTTTTTTGATTAGATCTCAGTAATTATTGCGAGACTTGTCATAACTTTTGCATACTTATTATACAATTGTAAAAACAACCAAAGTTTGACACTGTTAGTCAGCTATTGCGTAAGTTTTAAGGACTAAAAATAATGAGCCTAGCCAATGCCTATGACGAAAAACGCGACTTTATCCGCATGCGAGTTGAGTCACCTCTGACTCTAACGATGGATAGTCGTACATTTGAATGTATATGTGTTGATTTAAGTGGCACAGGCATGTGCATTGAAACAAAAGAGCAGCTTAGCATTGGCGATGAAGCCAATGCTTTTTTGCCTTCGTATCAAAATCAATTTGCGCCACTAAATGCCAGAATTCGAATTAATCGCATTATGGAAGAAACAAGCACATTCTATTATGGCGCCGAAATCATTGAGCTTTTAGGCTAATGGATATGCCTCTCGCCAAGAGATTATACTTGGCGAGTAATTTTACACTTACTAGAAGTCGTCAAATTCTTCATCAAACTCACCAAACTCATCCTTAACTTGACCATCGTTTATCAGAAACTCTCTTCGCTGAAGGTATAGAGTACGCAAGAAGCTGTATTTATCCCCACTGATAATCCCTTCAGCCGGAATGATGTCCGCACGGATATCTAAATATTCAATGAACACTGACGAATAATAAAGCTCAGTATTCTCTAGTGACTGAGATTGTGGATCAATCATGTCAAATGCCGCAATTTCAATGGCAAAACCAGAGGCATCTCTGATGGTGCTTGGCCCTAAAACAGGCAATACAATGTATGGGCCTGATTCTACCCCCCAAAAAGCAAGGGTTTGCCCAATATCTTCATTATGCTTGGGCATTCCTAAGTGACGCGCCACATCAAATATACCTAAAACACCTACGGTACTATTAACAATAAACCGACCGGCATCCGACAGCGCGTCTATAAACTTACCTTGGGCTAGATTATTCACCATAACAAACGGTTCACCAAGGTTACTAAATACATTGGTAATGGCGTCGTCTACCACTTGCGGTGTGACATTTCGGTAGGCTTGTGCCAGTGGTTTGGCACTGTAGTAATCCACGGTTTCGTTAAACTGGAAAACTTTGCGGTTCCAGTTTTCCCAAGGGTCAGCTTCATTAGCAGAAGCTGGATTGATTACAAAAAATAAAGCGCAACTGAGTAAAAAGTAAAATGATAGACGATTCATAGATATTACCGAAATATTTAGCAGCCACATTAAAACAAGAGTCCCAGTGAAACTCAATCTAAGCGCTTATATCCAGAAACAAAAAAAGCCCCCCACTTTGCAGTGAGAGGCATTTTTAAAAGACTAAAGGTTAGAATTTGTGCTCTAAACCAAAAGTAACGGCCATTTGATCACTAGCATCAGAATCAAACTGATTTAAATATACATATGCTTTAGTGGTTTTTGCCATCTTATGATCCACACCCACAGAGATATTAGTTGCTCCCGCCGCTTGCTGATCACCTGATACAAACTGTACTTTTGCAGTATTTGAACCCATTTTCATAGCTGCATTTACAGCAAAACCTAACTCGTCATCCGTAGTATCAGAGGCATCAACATTATTAACTAACGCACCGAATGTTAAGTCACCTGATTTAACTATAACAGTACCGCGAATAGTAGAAGTATCAGCATCTTCTGTCTTACTATCCATCGCTACTGCCGCATAAATATTATCTTGCTTAAAGGTTAAGCTTGCAGAGATACCATCATCAGCAACGCCTGTATTATCTTCCATCATAACGTATGACACAGAAGCTTGTAGTGCACCAAATTTTTCAGTGGTGTAATTAAGGCTATTACCAAGGCGTTTTTCACCGCCTAATACATTTTTGATATCCACTACATCGTTAAATAAATCAAATTTACCCTGAGACTTTTTAAGCGGGGTATCCATTATACCCATTTTAATACTACCAAAACCGGCATATTGTAAACCCACAAATGAATCACGTTGCTTGAAAACGGTACCATCACCATCAATATCCGTTTCATATTCAGCCTGATAAATGACTTTTGTAGTTCCTAAGTCTTCTGAACCTTTAACACCTAAGCGGCTTGCATGACTTCCTATACTGAATTGCGGGTCTGTATCTAGATAGTTAAAAGAAACATTCATTTTACCGTAAAACTGAGTCTCTGCTTGAGCGTTAGCGGCAAGGGCCATAGAGATCGCAGCAGCAATTAGGGGCTTTTTCATCGTTATCACCTTATTGTTTTCTTACTGTATTAAGTGACAGTTATGTTACAAACACTTTATGACAGTTATGTTACATTCTTTCACTTATATGACAGATTGATGAATTTTTTGTGTAAAGGAAACGATATAAACTGCCAATCTCTCCCTTTGAATAAAATATAGACAATCAAACCGTTTTTCACACATTTAATTGCCTAAATTTGACATTAAATCAAAGATATAAAGGCTTTTTGGGGAGTGGAACACGCATTTTGCAAGAAATTAACTAAAAACACGTGCTTTAAAGTTGATAATCTAGGGCTTATTACAAGCTTTTTTAATGTAATAATCCAAGCTCAAGTAACGCCCTCCGCCATTGGTAAGTAATACTAAACACATAATTAGGTAAGTAGTTGCCCATTCAATACCATTGTTACTAATGACAATGCTGCCACGCTCAGTCAACCATGCATAATTACCATGTTCTTTTAAAATATCACGGGCAAAACCTAATCGATTTATCACGTCCTCAATGTCCTGAGATGCAAACGGTGATTGCGGGTCCGCCACTGCTTGCCAACCATTAGGCCAATGCACTGCGAAAATAGCCACCAGCATAGTAATAATTAAAGGAATACTGATCCAACGCACCGCCAAGCCAACCACAAGCAATATGGCGGCCCCCAATTCTGTTAAGGTAGCTAACCACGCTAGTAATTCTGGAAACGGTAAACCTAAACCCCATTCACTGTTACCAAACCAGCTAATTACGGAGTCCATATCATTTAATTTATTCATACCTGCCACCCAAAATACGGGGACTAAATATAGTCTTAATGCTAATAATGGGATGAAATCTAAATGTGTAAGACGAGATGATGCTTTATCAATAAAAGAAAAAAGTGCGGGTATATTCATGATTAAACTTTTTGAATGAGTTGTAAGTCTGCCCAGTGACCTATGATTTCCATAGCACCGGTCATTAATTGCTCGGCAGGTATGCCGTTGGCTTGGCTTATATCATGCACCAAGCCTTTAATCGTATTTAATTGATTGTTTTGCAGGGCTTGAAACAATAAATAACTTAAAGGGTTAAGCTCAATGAAATTCACTTCTTGAGATTGATCTCGATACACCAATAAGAATGTCGGCGCTTGCTCCACCGTTTGATTGGCTCCTATTGTATGAACTGGAAATTCATAGGCTTGCAACCAAGCACACTCAACTGTTGTAAGGCAATCGTGATCTAAATTTATGGGGGTTAAAATGAAAGGCTTCTGCTCTACGTAGGCATCTGCAAATAACTCCATCCATTCCCAATGAGCTAAGGAGTAAGCATAATCAGGTAAATCTAGAGTATTGCCTTCATCTTCACCAAGAAACTCTAAAAACTCTTCACTGATTTCTAAAAAATACGGGCTTGTGCATTTATGCTCTACAAAAAAACGTCGAACCATGTTTGACCACGTTTTCTGATTAAGACACTCTTTTAAAACAGGAAAAGTACCTGTTATAAAACTTTCAACATTATTTATGAATAACTCGCGATAAACCGCTAACCGGCGCTCTTCAATCCCGTCTATGGACCCTTGTTCAGGTGACCGAATGGCATCGGTGAATTCCTGCTGAGTATCTTTATAATTAGTCTCAGGCATAAACCACCTCTTGCTTGGCTTTGACCTGATTGATCTCATCAAGTAATTCAGAGATAGGTGGAAAGTTGAAGTCCCGTTCTAGCAAAGTGGGCTTCACACCATGACACTCGTATGCAAGCTTTAATAACGACCAAACATCGTCTTTTATTGGTGCTCCATGGGTATCCACTTTTAAATCATCTGCCTCATCAAAATGACCGGCAATGTGAATATAATTTATTGCCGTTGAAGGTAGCGAGGATATAAATGCAACAGGATCATACTGGTGATTAATGCTGTTTACATATACGTTGTTCACATCCAGTAATAGCTTACAGCCTGAATGCTGAACTACCTCTTGGGTAAACGCTAACTCGCTCATGTCACCAAATTTAGCGTAAGTAGATACGTTTTCTAATATTAATGGTCGTTCAAGAATGTCTTGAACCACTTTAATACGAGATATCACATGATCAATGGCATCTTGTGTAAAAGGGATGGGCATTAGGTCATACATATGACCATTATGTGAGCAATAACTTAAATGCTCGGAATACGTTTGAATCTGATGTTCATCCATAAAGGCTTTTACTGCTTTTACAAACTCAACATCTAAAGGATCAGAACTTCCAATGGATAGCGATAAGCCATGACAAGCAAAAGGAAAGCGTTCAGTTAATGATCTAAACGCTTTACCAAAGCGACCACCAAGATTCATCCAATTCTCTGGTGCTATTTCAAAGAAATCCACCTGCTCGGGTGTTAATTTCGACATCTCTTCTAGCATGCCACGACGTAACCCTAAACCAGAACCTGAAATCTCCATGGTCGCTTCCTTATATCTTAAGACTTAGCGCCACATTTGCCTTCGCCACACTTACCTTCTTTTTCGGTTTTGCTTTCACCGCACTTGCCTTCACCGCACTTACCTTCTTTATCGGCTTTGCTTTCGCCACATTTCCCTTCACCGCACTTGCCTTCTTTATCAGCTTTGCTTTCACCACACTTACCTTCACCGCATTTGCCTTCAGCCATTACTTTATAGCCAGACTCAAGAGTTTGTGACGTAAATGGATTTTCAGCTGCTAATGCAGACGTTGCCATAGAAGCCGCTAAAGTAGCACCCAGTGCCATTGCTAAAGGTTTGCTATGTGATTTTGCCATGGGTTAATCCCTCATATAGTTAGTTTTTGAAAATAGTGGCTCTATCTTCATGCCTGTTTGAGCAGGAAGGAACAAGATAGTTCATTTCAAAACAAAAAAAAGAGACTCTCGGCCTCTTTTTTAAATTTGGCAAATCAGGTCTAATTTTATTGTTTCTCAATTACCACACTGCCGATGGAGTATCCGCCGCCAAAGCTACAGATCACCCCTTTTTGCCCAGCGACTAAGTCCTCTTTGTGCAGATGATAAGCAATAATTGAACCTGCTGAACTGGTGTTGGCATAACGATCCAAGATAACTGGCGCTTCTTGCTCTGTGGCTTCACGGCCTAATACACGCTTAGAAATCAGTGAATTCATGTTCAAGTTGGCTTGGTGCAGCCACATACGAGATAAGTCATCCGTCGATACCGATAACTCTTCCAAGTGATGGGTGATTTGCTCAGCCACCATTGGACAAACTTCTTTAAATACTTTACGACCATTTTGAATAAATAACTTATCTGGCGTTCCAACGCTATCGTCATCACAGCGATTTAAAAAGCCAAAATTATTACGAATATTATTTGAAAAAACGGTTTGAAGCTTGGTACCCAGTACTTTGAATTGGTGCTCGCTTGTTGCCAAATCAGCGTCTTCTATGATGACAGCGGTACATGCATCTCCAAATATGAAATGGCTATCGCGATCACAGAAATTCATGTGGGCCGTGCAAATCTCAGGGTTAACCATTAATACACATTTAGCAGAACCGGTTTGGATGGCATTAGTAGCAGCTTGAATACCAAACGTAGCACTACTGCAAGCTACGTTCATGTCGTAGGCAAAGCCTTTGATGCCCAATGCCGTTTGTACTTCTACTGCCACAGCGGGATAAGCACGTTGCAAGTTTGAACATGCCATGATAACTGCATCAACGTCGTCTACTGTTTTCCCGGATTGCTCTAGTGCTTGTTTCGCCGCTTTAATCGCCATTTCGCATTGAATGGAGTTTTCATCATTTGTTCGCTCAGGGATGAAAGGCTTCATCCGCTCGGTATCTAAGATACCTTCTTTATTTGTTACATAGCGGCTTTTAATGCCTGATGCTTTTTCAATAAACGCACTACTACTAGGGACAAGCTCAGTTACCGTTCCAGCTTCTATTTCGCTAGCATTTTGTTTATTGAAGGTTTCTACGTAACTATTAAAGGCACCTACTAATTCGTCATTTGAAATAGATTGTGCTGGGGTATATAAACCAGTACCACTGATGACAACTTGTTTCACTTTGTTCCCCTTCGAAAAGATCTGTTAACTTTTGCTACAACCCATTTCCCTTGGTTTGATATTAGCCAAGAACGCAAAACTATAATCGAAACCTGTGTGATATGCCACCCATGATATGAACAGGAATTCACCTAAATATATTACACTCAATGAACACACTGTTTTAACTCATTGAGGCCCGAATTATTGCTGAATACTGGCTTTTGCCAGCACCATCTGTGCCTTCCAGCGCTTATCGGATACTGGTATTGTGGTTCCTAGTTCTTGAGCAAATAACGATACTCTATACTCTTCTATCATCCACCTTAGTTGTTGCACTGGTGCGAAACAACCGACATTAGCCGGTAACTGAGTAACCAATTCATCGTATTGCTCTTGCCATGGGCTAATCTTCAATTGCATCAATCTGTCTTTTTGGATATTCCCTTGTAATTTATCTAAACGAGACATCATTGCATTTAGATATTTAGGGTACTGCTTCAACCACTCATATGGTGTATAAGCTAAAAAACCCGACGGCATCAAGTTATTAATTTGTTTTTTGATGTCGCCAACGGCCATGGCAAAAGCCAACTGGTTTTGCTTTTTCATTTTTTTATTTAATTGATGATAAGACTGAAGCAATTGCTTAATTAATGGAATAGTCTTCTCAAAGGTATCAGCAATTTCGCCCCGCCCCTGTTCTTTTAAGGCTAAATACTGGGCTTCATCCGTTGGAATAGACTCCATTGGAAACCCTAAGGCAAACACTCGATGAGCGACTGCCTCTAATAACTGAGCCTTATTACCGATATGCCCAAAATAAATCATCTCTTGTACAAGACGTTTTTGCGTCTCTTTATGTAACCATTTCACTTGATCGGACAATTCAAGCTGCAATAGTTTTATGACACCTAAACGTGATTGATAACTAGCTTCATCTTTGCGCGATAATAACTTCAAGCTGACGCTGTCGCCCTCATCAATCAATGCTGGAAACAGGGTTACTTGGATACCTGATTGCTCAATGGCGTATTCATTTGGCAACCCGTTTAAGTCCCAACAAGTAATGCCCTGCCGCTCGAAATCATTAGAGGTATCTTGGCTAACTTGTTCGGCCTGTTCACCAACTTCATCAATTAAAGAATGCCAATCACGTCCTTGGGTAATGCGCTTTCCACCTTGTCCGATAACTTGGATATTCATTTTGTAATGATCATCTAGTTGATCAAGGTTCCAGTCTGGCAATTCAATAGTTATGCGTTTTTGCTGATAAATATATTGCGCCAGTACATCATTGAGTGATTCGTCACTTGAATGATGTTTAGCTAAAAAACCATCCGCAAAATCTGGTACAGGGACTAATTGTTTACGAATACTTTTATTCAGCCCTTTTAACAAAGCAATCACTTTATCTTTTAACATCCCCGGTACTAACCATTGCAATCGACTGATTGGCAATTGCTTCAACATGGTTACCGGCACCAAAACACTGACACCATCTTCTAAGTGGTTAGGTTCAAAACGATAAGTTAAAGGATAAACCACACTGCCGTAGGTAAAGTGATCAGGAAACTGAGCTTCTGTTACGTTTTCAGCCCCGTGTTGCATCAAATAGGACTTTTTAAGCTGCAGAAGCTCTTTTGGTTGGTTTTTCAACCATGCCTCAAAGCTGGCAGTATCACTAATATCAGAGGGCACCCTCTCTAAATAAAACTGAAACAAACGTTCTTCATCAACCACAATATCTCGACGGCGGCTCTTTTCTTCAAGCTCTTCTACTTCTTTAATAAGTGCTTGGTTATAAGCTAAGAATGACGCTTTACTTTTTATTTGTTGTTGAACAAGCGCTTCTCGAATAAATATTTCATGGCTTACTTGCGGATCAACTTTAGCGTAACCCACGTTACGTTTTGGAATAATCACTAATCCATATAAGCTGACCTGTTCATAGGCCATGACTTGTCCGCGCTTGATTGACCAATAAGGTTCTAAGTATTTACGCTTAACTAAAGATTTTGCTAATGGCTCAAGCCATTCAGGGTCTATACGTGCATTCATACGCGCATATAAACGAGAGGTTTCAACCATCTCCGCTGAGACCACCCATTTTGGACGTTTTTTGAAGATACCACTGCCTGGAAAAAGCATAAAACGCCTGTTTCGGGCACCTAAATAATCACCTTCATCCGTTTTCTGTCCAATAAAGCCTAAGAAACCAGATAAAATGGCCTGATGTATCGCTGGATAACTGGCAGGTTGTTTGTTTTCTTCAAATTTCAAATCTTTGCATTGAATACGCAATTGATAATGCACGTCACGCCATTCGCGCATACGCATATAATTCAAAAAGTGTTTTTTACAAAATTGGCGAAGTTGATTATTGGATAGGGCCTGTCTTTGTTCTTCAAAGCTATTCCAAATGCTTAATAAGGTTAAAAAGTCACTTTCTTCATGGCGAAATTCAGCGTGCTTTTGATCCGCTTGTTGTTGTTTTTCGGGCGGTCGCTCTCTTGGATCTTGTATACTTAAAGCCGCAGCAATGATTAAAGTTTCTTGTAGAGCCTGTCGTTTATTGGCTTCAAACAACATGCGGGCAATTCGAGGGTCTACAGGTAATTTAGAAAGTGCTCGCCCCACTGCATTGATCTGATTGTCTTTACTTACCGCTCCTAATTCTTTGAGTAAGTTATAACCGTCTTTGATAAATCGGTTATCAGGGGCATCTACAAATGGAAATTCGCTGACATCACCTAAGCGTAAGGACAACATTTGTAATATAACAGCTGCCAAATTTGTACGTTGTATTTCTGGATCTGAGAATTCTGGTCGTGCGTTAAAATCCTCTTCACTAAATAGACGAACACACACACCTTCACTCACTCGCCCACAACGCCCTTTTCGCTGATTTGCGCTGGCCTGAGAGATTGCCTCAATAGGTAAACGCTGTACTTTACTGCGATAGCTGTATCGACTGATTCTTGCAACACCGCTGTCAATCACATAACGAATACCGGGTACGGTCAGTGATGTTTCTGCCACGTTAGTAGATAAAATAATACGCCGCGAGCCGCCAGTGGGATTGAAAATTTTGTTTTGATCAGAGCTATTCAAGCGCGCATACAATGGAAGAATTTCGCTGTTCTTTAAATTGGCCTTTTTAAGCTCAAGCGCCGCTTCACGAATTTCACGTTCACCACTTAAGAAGATTAATACATCGCCAATTTGTCCACGCCTAGAGTCTTCAAGTGCTAACTCTTCAACCGCATCTATAATACCTTGGTAGAGATCCCCTTCCTTTTCTTCTCCGTCACTGTCTAAATCAATAAGTGGTCGATAGCGTACTTCCACAGGAAACGTTCGCCCCGATACTTGAATCACAGGTGCACCGTCAAAATGACTGGAAAAACGCTCAAGATCAATGGTTGCGGACGTTATGATGACTTTCAAATCCGGGCGCTTTGGAAGAAGCTGCTTCAAATACCCCAGTAAAAAATCGATATTCAAACTGCGCTCATGGGCCTCATCAATGATAATAACTTGGTATTTGTTTAAAAAGCGATCATTTTGAGTTTCGGCCAATAAAATACCGTCCGTCATCAACTTTACTAACGTTTGATCAGAGCTTTGGTCGTTAAAGCGGATTTGATACCCCACTTCTTCACCAAGTGGAACCTTCACTTCTTGTGCAATGCGCTGGGCCACTGAGCGAGCCGCGATTCGCCTTGGTTGAGTATGGGCAATTGTGCCGTATTGGGCCAAACCCAATTCCAAACATATTTTAGGAATTTGGGTCGTTTTACCCGAGCCGGTTTCACCAGCAATGACTACGACTTGGTTATCTTGGATCGCTTTTGCAATTTCATCACGCTTTTGACTAATAGGTAAGGCGTCATCAAAATCAATAGCACTTAAATTCAGGCCACGCTGTTGTGCTCTCTCACAACTTTTAATCACTTGAGATTGGAGCTTTTCAACCGATTGATCAACCGGTTGTTTTTGATGAAGACGCTTTTTGATTTGCGACAATTGACGATGAAAGCCAAAACGCTGGGCAATCATGCTTTGTGAAATTAGTTGCTCTAGTTGTGCGATGTCATTGACCACAGATAAAACTCGTACTTTATAAATGCAAAACGCCCTCATTTGAGGGCGCTAGTATTATACGTGTTTTAGACGAAACTAGGCAGTTTCTTCATCACGCAGTTCACGTCGTAAAATCTTACCAACATTGGTCTTAGGTAATTCATCACGGAACTCAACCATTTTGGGCACTTTATACGCAGTTAGTCGCTCACGGCAGTATTCACGTACATCCTTTTCGGTGACAGACGAGTTAGATTTAACCGCAAAAACCTTCACTTGCTCACCTGATATTTCATCTGGCATGCCTACAGCCGCGCATTCAATGATATCAGGATGGCTAGACACCACTTCTTCAATTTCATTTGGATAAACATTGAAGCCAGAGACTATGATCATGTCTTTTTTACGGTCTACAATTTTCATGTAGCCGTTTTCAAGAATCACAGCCATATCGCCCGTTTTTAGCCAGCCATCCTCTGTAATGGTTTCAGCAGTTGCTTCAGGACGCTGCCAATAACCTTTCATGACTTGCGGGCCTTTCACACAAAGTTCTCCAGCCTCACCTAATGGCAAGTCGGTACCGTCTTCATCAATTACTTTACACAGTGTGTTTGAAACAGGTAAGCCAATGGTGCCTAATTGCGCATGCCCCGGGGGATTAAAAGAAGCAATTGGTGATGTCTCTGTCATACCATAGCCTTCATTGATTTCACAACCAGTTACTTCTTTCCAAGTATCTGCTGCACTCTTAGTTAACGCCATACCACCAGAAATGGTCAGCTGTAGATTTGAGAAATCTAACGCACGAAAATCAGGGTTATTGCATAGACCTACAAATAACGTGTTTAAGCCAAGAAAACCATTAAACTTCCACTTTTTAAGCTCTTTAATAAATCCAGGCAGATCACGAGGATTAGGAATTAAAACGTTGTGATTACCGGTTTCCATAATCACCATACAGTTAGCAGTAAAGGCGTAGATATGATAAAGCGGTAATGGGGCAATTACGATTTTAGATTCGGTGCCACCATCTGGGTTTAGACCCATCATAAATAGAGGATGTGCTTGACTCATGTTAGCAACGATATTGCGATTGGTTAGCATGGCGCCTTTTGCTACCCCTGTTGTCCCTCCCGTGTATTGAAGAACACAGATATCTTCTGGCTCTGTATCCACATGTTTATAAGAACTTTTAGCTCCCGCTTTTAGTGTATCTAATAATTTAACATGGCCCGGTATAATATACGGCTCCACTTCTTTACGTATATTTTTTATTACAAAGTTAACAAGTGTACGCTTAATTGGGCTACACAAATCCCCCGCTTGAGTGACGATAACCGTTTCAATTTGCGTCTTAGGCACAACACGGGATGCCTTACCTGCCATTTGTGCAAGTACAACCAATGCTTTTGCACCTGAATCGTTAAACTGGTGCTCCATTTCACGTTCGGTATATAGTGGGTTCGTATTGACTACAACCAATCCCGCACGCATTGCGCCAAACACAACAATGGGGTATTGCAATAAGTTAGGAAGCTGAACAGCAATACGATCACCTTTTTGCAAGCCAGTATTGTTTTGTAAATACGCGGCAAAATCTGCAGATAAACGATCAATATCAGCATAAGAGAGGGTTTGACCCAAAGCTGTGAAAGCTGGGCGATCAGCAAATTTCTTTACACTTTTATTAAATACTTCGACAACGTTTTTATACTTGTCGATATTCACCATTGCTGGTAACCCTTTTGGGTATTGATCACTGAAAAATGTATCGTTCATTCCGGCTCCATCACTCAATAGGATAGTTATTATTATGGTTATTATTTACTTAAATATAGAATAATTTAGGTGCAACTGAGACTATCAGGTTTATAATCGGCAGCAAAGCCTAAAACAACTGCTATTAATGGTATTGATATTCCCATAACATTAATCCCAATAATTTGAATAAAAACGAATAAATTCAGTCACTTAATCAATACAAATGTACCACTTAAAATAAAATAACAGGGTCATTTGTAGCCATTACTAAAGCTAGGAAAATTTATGGAATACCGTAATTTAACAGCCCAAGATGGACATATCATCCAAACTTTTGTCTGGGCAAAGCCTGATGCTAAAGCTTGGATTCATATCTTACACGGTATGGCCGAGCATGCTGAACGCTACAATGAAATTGCGTGCGCCCTAGTTGAGGCTGGATATGCCGTTGTGGCTCACAATCATAGGGGGCATGGCAACAACCTTAGCGAAGACGAGCTTGGCATATTTAGTGCTAAAGATGGTTGGAATAAAGTATTACAAGATGTGGATTTTGTCCGTCAGAGTATTACGGATGATAAGCCCTATTTCTTACTCGGCCACAGTATGGGTTCATTCGTTGCTCAGTCGTACATGAGTACCCAACCTGAAAGAGTTGCTGGACTGATACTCTCTGGCACGAACTTTCAACCAGCTAGTTTACTTAAATCCGGTAATGTTATCGCTAAAATTGAGCGATTTCGCTTAACCCCCCTTAAAGTAAGCCGACTATTACAATATTTATCATTTGAAGCATTCAATAATGCGTTCAAACCAATCCGCACTGAATTTGATTGGCTTACCCGCGATGAATCAATTGTTGATATCACCATTGATGATCCTCGCTGTGGATTTGACTGCAAGATTCAACTTTGGTTGGATTTATTTTCAGGCCTAATTAATCTTTACGCTGAAGAGGGCTATAAAAAAATTCAAGACGATCTACCAATCTATATTTTTGGTGGTGATAAAGACCCTGTTGGAGCAAATGGTAAAGGCTTGTATTTATTATCAAAAGCTTATAAAGAAGCAGGGCAAACCCAAGTATCGTTAAAAATCTACGAAGGTGGCCGCCATGAAATGCTTAATGAGACTAACCGAGATGAGGTCTATAAAGATTTAATTAGCTGGATAGATTCACATTAAAACATTTTTAATTCTTAACTTAAATTAGCAGGCATACCAAAGTATGCCTGTTTTTTATAAAGCTAACGCTACTGAACACTCAAAAAATTATCTACGTTCCACTTCCTTTAGATTATCAATATCGAATTTAAATTCTTCTTATTCAACTGCACAACTTAAATGCGGTAAACAGAAAAGTACATGTATTCACCTGTAAAGATTTGATCCTTTTTTATTATAAAAGTCCTGAATTGAAAAAGTAGCGTCGAGACCCATTTTGGCTCAAATATTAGATATAGTTCATTGGTCGTTAGCAGTCGGTCTTTTAAGGGGATTATATTTTAGGCATAAAAAAAGGGAGCTAAGCTCCCTTTTAAATAAAATGAATGTACCGATTTATCGACTTAGTTCACGCATAGCGTCTTCTAAACCATTAATAGTTAACGGGTACATATCATCTTCCATTAAATCTTTGATTGCATTTAAAGATCCACTCCAACCCCATTGGCTATCAGGCACTGGATTTAACCACACAACCTTAGAAAAATGTTCTTTCATTCGCTTCAACCAAACAGAACCTGGCTCGTCATTCCAGTGTTCAACACTGCCACCTACATGGGTTACTTCATATGGTGCCATCATGCCATCACCGATAAATATCACTTTATAGTCCTTAGTGAATTTACGCAAAATATCCCAAGTTTGTGTGCGTTCGTTTTGTCGACGACGATTATCTTTCCATACACTTTCATACAAGCAATTATGAAAATAAAAGGTCTCCATGTGTTTAAATTCGGTTTTTGCAGCTGAAAATAACTCTTCGCAAATACGAACAAACGGATCCATGGTGCCACCAATATCAAAGAACAACAAAACTTTCACTGCATTATGGCGCTCTGGTACTAACTTAATATCCAGAAAACCTGCATTATTTGCTGTTGATGAAATGGTATCGTCAAGGTCCAACTCTTCAGCAGCTCCCTGACGTGCAAATTTACGCAATCGACGTAATGCCACTTTGATATTACGAATACCAAGTTCAACATCATCATCTAAGTTTTTATAATTACGTTGTTCCCAAACCTTAATCGCTTTTTTATGGCGACTACGACCCTGATCAACACGCATACCTTCAGGGTTATAACCATCAGCACCGAATGGCGATGTACCACCCGTGCCAATCATTTTATTACCACCGCGATGACGTTTTTCTTGCTCTTCTAAGCGCTCACGAAATTTCTTCATCAGCTCATCAAACCCGCCTTGGGATTCAATGGCTTCCATTTCTTCTTTACTAAACATGCGCTCAAATTCAGACTTCATCCATTCTTCCGGAATGCCTTTGGCACTGGTCAGGATTTCATCTAAACGGTCGATGCCTTTAAAGTAATGGGTAAATGCTTTATCAAATTTGTCAAAGTGACGCTCATCTTTAACCAAACATACTCGGCTTATTTGATAAAAATCATCAAGATCAGCAAACGCGATATGATGCTTAATGGCATTGATGAGGTCCAAGTATTCACGAATCGAGCAAGGCACTCGATACTCGCGCATGGTTTGGAAATAATCAATTAACATAATATTTAGCCTTTACGACGAGACATGAATGCTAATTTTTGTAGCAGTTCAACATCTTGCTCGTTTTTAACCATGGCACCATACAAAGGTGGTATGGCTGTTTGTTTACTACGCAATACTTCAGGATCAACGTCATCTGCTAGTAACAGTTTCAACCAGTCAACCAATTCAGATGTAGACGGTTTCTTTTTAAGACCTGGCACTTTACGTAAATCGAAAAACACGTCCATGGCTTCAGCTAATAATGATTTTTTGATATCCGGGAAATGAACATCCACAATTTTTTGCATGGTGTCTTTATCTGGGAAATCAATATAGTGGAAGAAGCAGCGACGTAAAAACGCATCAGGTAGCTCTTTTTCGTTATTTGAAGTGATAATAATAATTGGGCGATGTTTCGCTACGATACGCTCTTGGGTTTCGTATACGAAGAATTCCATTTTATCTAGTTCTAATAATAAATCGTTAGGGAATTCGATATCTGCTTTATCAATTTCATCGATCAATAAAATAGGTGGTTTTTCACCACTGAAGGCTTCCCAAAGCTTGCCTTTTTTAATGTAGTTAGAAATATCTTTTACTGACTCATTACCTAGCTGAGAATCACGTAAACGAGATACAGCATCGTATTCATATAAACCTTGGTGGGCTTTGGTTGTAGATTTTATATGCCATTGAATAAGTGGTGTTCCAAGTGCCTCTGCCAACTGCTCAGCCAGCATGGTTTTACCTGTACCCGGTTCACCTTTGATTAATAGCGGACGCTGTAAGGTAATGGCAGCATTAACGGCCATTTGTAGCTCAGCCGTGGCAACATATTCTTTAGTACCTGTAAACTTCATATTCTGACTCAATTTTACTGTTTTAAGTGCGTAACATGGTAACTCAGTAAGGGCGAGTTTTCACCCATGAGTTAGTACGGGTATAGGCTTTCTATCGACAATAAAGCCATTATTTGATTGTTTTTTAGTCAAAAAATGGCTCTTGAACAATGAATTTATGAATAAAGGGTAATGGCAGGAAAGGAATTTAGAGGCTGATGCTCTAGTCTACTGTTAGCTGCTTTAAAGTAAGAGAGGTTGTATCAATTCGAGAAAACCTAACTGAAGATAACTTATTTGCAGATGAAGCCTCCCCCTATATCTTCATGCTAAATCGTCGGTTTTTCTTTTATAAAGGTTTCCGTTAATTCTGTAGTAAATTGAATATTGTAGCCCACCTAGTTTGATGCCTTTGTTTTTAAACCCAACTAACCGCCTAAATGACCACTTGCATAAATTTATCTGTGATTATTCTTCTTTTTTGTCATCGTCCATCAAGGCATCTACATCAATATCATCTAACTCACTTTCTAAGTTTGCGAGTGCTTCATCTATTGCGTTATCGCCCTCTTGTTCGTCTTCGTTAACTGGAAGATCAATATCTGCCTCGGCATTTGACTCTACATCATTCTCAGCTGGGTCAAGTGGCTCTGCCTCCGATCCAATATCAAACTCATCACCCACAGCCTCGTCTAATTGTGGTATGTTTTCTTCGTCTTCATCAGATAAGTTATCTAATACACTGTCTAATTCATCAATGGCACTTGCCGTATCATCTGTGCTTTCAATCTTTTCTTTAACATCTGTATTTTCGATATCAAAATTTTCATCAAAGTCTGGAATATCATCCGCTACAGGTTCCGCAATAGGTGCAGGCTCTAAATCATCCATGTCGGAATCATCTAAGTCGTCCAACTCTGGAAGCGGCTCAGGCTCTTCACTTGTGCCATCGTCATCACCTAAATCATCTCCTCCAATGGCAATTGGCATTTCTTCGTCATCATCGCCACTTAGATCAAAGTCTTCATCGAAGTCTTCGTCATCCAAGCCGTCATTCAAACTAACATCCGCTGTTGATTCTTTTGTTTCTGGCTCTGGTTGTGCGGCTGCTGCTTGCTTCTTACTGGTTAATTTTCGATATATTAAAAAGCCAACAACACCAAATACCAACATAGAGATGGGTATTGCAGCATATAGCCAGTAAGGTATTGGCTCTAGCGCTGCTTTTTGTTCATCTGTTAATACATCCTCCTCCCCTTTTGGTGCAACAATTTCAGGGGCATTTAACTCTGGTTGCTGATCAATTTTATTGGCTAAATCAGGCATGACAGGCTCAGCCGGTTGTTCTTCAGGTTCAATTGATTCAGTGGCTTTTTCCTCTTGTTCTGCCTCGTCAACAACTGCATCTTGTTGTGTATCAGCTTCTTCAGGCGATTCAGGTTTTATTTCTTGCTCATTATGCTGTGTTAAATACTTATGGGTAAAATCGTCTGAAATTGGAAACTGGAGTTTAATTGGGTCAGGTTTCACTCTAAATTCCTGATCCTCTCCCATTTTTCCTTTGATGTTAATGGCTATCTCATATTCACCTGGACCTTTAGACGGCTCGATGATGGCTTCCCAAACCCCTTCTTCTATCCATGGCATAGCTTGAATGATGGATGATTGATCTGGGCCTTTTAATTTTGCGATTACCCGTGTTCTAGATACTTCTATATCCGCTACCTGAGGGATGACTCGAACGGCATAGGCTTGGTTTTTAGCCGTTTGTGATTTTCTAATTTCAAAACCAATAGGTTGTCGCACTTGAATGTAATCTTTGCGCATACGTTTAAAGGTTTTGCCATCTACTTCAATTTTTAATTCGTACTGACCTTCTTGTGATAACCTTGAAATACTTTCCTTGTAGCGCCCATCATTTGGTGGCGAACTTGGATCGCTAATTACTTTCGTGCCGCTTCTACCGGATTCGGCTGTCATGGTCATTTCTATTGTCATTAACTTAAGAAAGTCTGGGTTTGTAATCACCTTACCTTTTTCATGAAGATAAACTTCGAAGTCGATTTGTTGGCCCGGAAACAATGCGTTGGGTAAATTGGCGATGTCCATTTTCAAATCGCTAACCACTGTTATTCGATTATCAGGGTCAAGCTCTGCATCCACTTCCCATTTTCCGGGTTGCGGGTTAGTGACGGTTACCAAATCATATACCGCCTCTCCAAACCAACGGGCATTCTCGGCACCTTTGATTTGACTAATCACCTTGCCATCCGGTGTTTTTAATTGCATCGGGTTAGAGCCCGCTTTACGAAATACTAAGGCGGTAAACTCTTCGACACTGCTATCTATTTCAAAGGTATTGTCACTCGACAAAGGTACTTGCTCAGCCACTTCTGGGGCTGCTTTTTCAAATGCTTTTAAAAACGCTTTAACCAGTTCTTGTGCAGAACTAACAACAACACTGGTGCCATCAGTTGCCAGTGCTAATTTGTCTAGCAATACTTTATCGGCATTTTTAGATAAACCAATACTGTGAATTTTGACACCTAACTCTTCATAACGCTTTAATATTTCCGTTGAGATTCTTTGGCGTTCTTGCTCATTTTTTTTCTGTTTCTGAGGGTCTGAATCATCCGCTATATCTACTAATCCATCGGTTAATAATATGGCATGCTGTTCGTAGTCCCCTTGCGTTTCAAGTAACCAAGTAGCCTTTTCCATGGCTTCGCCAATATTAGTTCTTAACCCATAAGAATTGATTTTTTGAGCGCTATTTTTAGCATTTTTTCGCCATGCATCATCAACAGTGGCAGGAGGTATTAACATGTTGACCCATTGCCCAAACGTCCACACTCCGGCTCTTGCACCTTGTGGAATCATTTCAACGATGAGATTTAAAGCAGGTATTCTTAAATTTTCAGGATCGTTTTGTTTCATTGAGCCTGATATATCAACTAGAACACGGATATCAGTGGCTTTATTGGTTGGAATAATCGTGCTTTGAGCTGACTCAGGTAGCGTTAGCCCATCTATCTGGGTGTCAATAGAAGCTGAACCAGCTGTATTTGCAATAACGACATTAATATACGATAAGGTTAAAAATAAACCGACAATCATCAATGGCTGTCTGAATGGGTAAATCATTATCGGTTATTTCCTAATACTCGTCCGTGAAAACTCATCAAAAACCAAATTACATTTGGCTCTCCAATACGCGGCGACCTTTCTCTGTGATGTGCCAGCGCACACCATTTTTACCACTCACTTTGCCAGCTAAACTTCGAGAAACCAGCACGCCTAGTGTTTGAAGCATGGTAGCTTCATCGTTGTTAGACTCACGGCACAATCCAGCTAAAGAACGAAAAATATACCGCCCAGTTGATAACATTTTCAGCGCTTTTGAACTGGTTACATCCAGTTCTTCGCTGTAATCCATGATTACGGGTTCTTCATCTGGCTCTAAATCCTGCTCTGTTTCAGTATCAATAAGAGGCAATAATTCGTTTTTGATGATGCGTAAATCATGATGAACACTGTCAGATTGCTCACGTGCTTGACGAGCCGCATCTAAAATTCGATCTGACATATTGGTTATAAAGAATCGACTGGCAATGGCTGAAATCAAACAAAAGCCAGTGAAAATAAGCAGCCTTGATGGGTCACCTTGGGTCTCTAAAATAAGTTCGCTGTTTACCAGATCTAAAATCACAGGTACTAAAAAGGCAGCACCTATGCCGACCACTAAACAACGAGGTAAGCTGGTGGCATCTGGATCGTGATCGCCATACATGTAGTAGTTTACGAGGCCACCAAAAATGCCAGCTAACAGCATCACGGTTGCCAAAATGAATATATGATTAGCCATTTCTACCTCTCATCCATTAGAGCTAGCTCTAATGATTTAACAGTCTAAGCCTGATTTCATTAAACCTATGCTTAGGATCACCCTTATTTACTGTGTTAATTACAGTACTGCTAAATCTGTATCCCTTTTATAAAACTAGACGGATTTTTCAAATGCGCAAAAAACAATGACTTATTACGGCTTTATACGGGTAAGACCAAATACGCCATTTATTTATCTCTCAACTTCTTGAACAGACATAGATAAGCAGGTTTTCATGGGTTTAAGGTATACTTGGCTGATTCGAGTCGGAGTTACTATGGATTTAAACGCGCTAAATCACTGGCAACAGCTATCTTTTTGTACCGCATTATGCGAACGCAGTATGCCTAATTTTCAATTATTTTGTGAGATTGAAGACCAAACTAGTCAATTTGACCAAAGCAGAAAAATTCTCAATAAAGTCTGGGAGTACTTAAGAGGTCAATTGACGAGCCTAAAAAATATGGAGAATCAGCTAGAAATCATGGCTGAGCTCATCCCTGACCCAGAAGTTTTTGAAAACTTTGGTGCCTACCCAGCCATGGACACCATGGTGAACTTACAAAGTTGCCTGCAAAGTGTGCTTGATAACAGCATATTAGATGCCACAAACATACAAACCATGGTTCACTCGCGACTTAAGGAAGTACTTGAAATTCAAGGAATTGAAGTCGAAAAAAGTGAGTTATGGCTGAGACAATTCGATTTTGAACAGGAGGTTTACCAGTTGATAAGCCAAAACACCAGCCATGCTGACATCATCAAAAAGATGATTCCACTAAGTAAGGGGCAAGGTGTTAGCCAGCTAGGCATCTGTTTAGACGAATAACCCTTTCAAGGAGCGCAGTGCGCTCCTTTGGTCCTCAACTTCAAATCTTTGTTCATTCTAGTGACTTGACTCCACTCTGCTATCTTTAAGCTAATGATTCCAATTAATTAGCGAAGGTCTCAATGAGTGGAGTTCGGATATTTCTGTTATTGCTATTAGCCTTAAGCTCGCATGCTGAGCCGATTGATCCCATTAAACAATCAATCACATCTCTCATGACGGAAATCCAAACCAGCGATAATCAAAAGGAAAGCCAATTAATTGCACTTATTGATCGTTATATTAACCCTCATATTGACCACCTTAGAATGTCTCAGCTGATTCTGGGTGAACACTGGAAACGCTCAAGCATGAAACAAAAGAAGCAATTTTTAGATTGCTTCCCTAGGCAATTTAGTCATTTACAAATGCTCGCCTTAATTCAATGGCAACCAGACACTTGGGGATTTCAATCAGAAGTGTATAACGAAAACCGTACAAAACTTGCCTATGATATAAAGCTCTCAAAAAATAATGAATCAAAACTCATCACCCTTCGACTCAACAAAGTGGATCAAGCTTGGTTAATTTATGATGCGGCCTTTGAAGATTTAAGCCTACTAAAGACCTTTAGAGATGATTACGCCGAAAAAATTAACCGGTTAGGGCTTAAACGTACTTTGGCTAAAGTCTGTAATGAGTACCCTGAAAAAATAAAGGATTTAACCTTGGCTGGCTTGCAATGGCCTCCGTTTATTGGAAGGGGACTACCAGGGCAGGGGCTAAGTGTGGAGCTGGTATCGGCTGTTTTAGAATCTGCTGGATATCACGTAAAAACCGTGTTCGCACCATGGAAACGAGTAATAGAGGGCATGAAATCAGGTGAATTTGATGTCAACCTAGCCATATGGAAATCAAAAAAGCGAGAGAAATACTTAAACTTCAGCCAGCCATATTTTACCAACACCATTGTGGCTATTTCACACTCTTCAAAATATTTAAATACCAAAAACCTGAAACAGACCTTAGCTCTAAAAGGTTCTCTAGGGATTATGGATGATTATGCCTACAGTCATCACATTACTCAGTACCCTAACCGCCAATATTTTACGAGTTACCCAACTTTATTTAGAGAACTAATCAATCAATCACTGGATTTTGCTTTATTGGATAAAACCGTTGGGCAATTTTATATCGAGCAAAATGACGCGTTAAAACAAGGTTTGCAAGTATCCACTATCACCCTAGAAAGCAAGCCACTGCACATTAGCATGCTTAAAGCACATCCAGCCTCTGAGCAAGTTTTGAGTGACTTTAATCGTTACTTGAAAAAGTACTTAAAGAGCCCAGCCTATCAGGCATTATTAATAAGATATAAGCTAGAAAAATAACCTTAATTTTTTAGTGGTTAATAGTGCAAACCGAATCACAAAGAGTTGTTTGTTCCTTATATCATTTGCTTACAAGCAGCCTTTTTTTTTGCTTCCATTCGTCATCATAACTAGCTTAATAGTATGACTTTTAAATGCGTGAGATTATGACTCTAATTATCCCAGTTTTATTAATGAGTTTCTTGCTAATTCCTATTGCCAGTAGTGAAGCATTGCAAGTTATTCCAAAAGGCTATCAACAACAAGGGACTGATAACGAGGAATCTGTGTCGGATACCAAACTATCCGAACAAGAGTTGAAAGCAAACTTCAAACTGGCATTAACCGAGTATCGATCTAAGTTGAGAACCTACTGGCCGGACGCTGAAATCAGCAGTAAAACAAGGTTAATCCTTTACAGCGATAACTACCAAGAAAAACAAGCCATTGATTTCAAGGCCAATGAAATTCAAATTACCATGCCAAGCATTAGAAAGGGTAAAAATTATGATTACCGCACTATGCAAGACAACTTGTTCAAAACGGTTCGATCTTTATTAGCTATGGATTTAAATACAGCCATAGGCAAAGATCCAATCAACACAAAAATGGAACAACTCTCAGGTATTCGTTATGCGCAAGACCTCGGCTCTTTAGGTAAAGACTTAATACTCTCAGAATTATTTCAAGACGAACGCCCTACGATAAAAACGGTGGAGCGTATGGCGAAAAAGTTAACAAAGTCGGCCTACATTCGTTATCCTGCAGTGGCTTCTCTCAAACTTGCATTCGCTTTTAATAATCGCACAACTTATATAGTCCCGTTGCCTGAAAAGCGTATTCGCATGAAAGCAAAGCGCTATAAACCATTCATATACGAATACGCTAAATCTTATAACCTACCGCCATCACTGGTATTTGCCATAATTCATGCTGAAAGCTCGTTTAATCCATTAGCTCGATCTCAAATCCCTGCTTTCGGGTTAATGCAAATTGTTCCTCATACTGCAGGTAAAGACGCTACTCACCTGTTATTTAAAAAACAACAAGTACTTTCACCAAACTATCTGTACAACCCTAAAAAGAACGTTCAAATTGGAGCGGCTTATGTTCACATATTGTATTACCGCTACCTTAAAAACATTCGTGACTCCAACACAAGATTATACTGTGCCATAGCCGCTTATAATGCGGGGTTAAGCAGTGTTATGCGCACTCTAACCGGACAAAGCAAAATCAATAAAGCCACTAGTTCCATTAACCGCATGTCATCTAATGATGTTTTAAGAAAACTCATTCGTCAGATGCCCAGTGCTGAAACCCGTGAATACGTCAATAAAGTACTGAGCTTACAAAAAACTTATGGTCAACTGTAAAAGTCTATTTTTCGTTTTAATCCCATTCTTGTTTGGTTGTATCGAACAAGAAGAGGATCAGTTTTTCACAGGCTCAGCATCTGATGTTGAAAAACGTTTTCATTACCGTGACATTCATAATATCACGCTGTCCCTTTCTCAATTAAATAAGGTAATTGATGAAACTGGGTTTGCACCTATTTTTAAAGGTCAATTCTCATTAGAAAATACGCAACAAGGTCCATTTGAAAAAGCATGGGTAGCGTTCACGATTAATATATTAGTCGCCAATAAAATTATTGCCTCAATTCAAAGAGCCGGTGTTTTACAAGATCATAAAATGGATGTTCAGTTTCAGCACAACTTGCCAAAATTTGGACTAAGCGAAGAGCAAGTAACCATTAAAGTAACGCCGGTTGCTTGGATGCCAAGTTACCCGCTTTCTATTTCCCGAGACGAAAGATAGATGTGCTTATATCTCAATTGATTCATCTATACCATCACTGATATTCTGTAAAAAATAAAAATATTAGGGGTTTTATGCAACAGTTACCGTCAATGTCACTGGTAGAGGCCATACAAAATAGGCGATCAATACGAGGGTTTAAAAAAGATCAAATAGAACCCTCTATATTACAAGAGATTCTGACACTGGCTCAACGAAGCCCATCTAATTGCAATGTACAGCCTTGGCAAGTATTACTTGCTAGTGGTTCCGCTTGCGATGAACTCAGAACTAAACTTTTATCTGCTTTTAGCACTGGTCAGTCTATGAAGGCGGACTTCCCCACCGACTTAAAATTTGAAGGAATACTGCGAACAAGGCAAATAGAATGCGCTCAAGCTCTATACGGGGCAATGGGTATAGAACGACATGATAAAATTGGCAGAGCCAAAGCAACCGCCCGCAATTATGAATTTTTTGGGGCACCTCATGTATTATTTATAACCATGAAAAAGTCTTTTAACGAAGCGATTGCTGTGGATATTGGAATCTACGCTCAAACCCTCATGCTTGTAATGACGGCTTATGGCATTGGCAGCTGTGCGCAAGCCAGCGTTGCTTATTACCCTGATATTATCCGTGATTTTTTTGATTTAAAAGAGGATGACGGTATTTTATTTGGTATCAGTTTTGGGTATGAAGATAAAACCATTGATGCCAATAAAACAAGAACTCAAAGAGCAAACATTGAAGAGGTTGTCTCACAGCGACCTAAGGCCTAACTTTTAGCCAGCGCACTAAAAGATGCTGCAATAATGCTTTTTTATAGGGTTTTGCCAGAAAGTCATTCATACCTGCTTGTAGACATTGGTTTTTAACGTCATACAAAGCGTTAGCTGTTAATGCCACAATAGGGGTTATTTTATTTAACCCCTCTTCAGAACGAATGGCTTTTGTAGCCTGATACCCGTCCATATTAGGCATTTGAAGATCCATTAATATTAAATCGTATTGGTTTTGTCTTGTAAGGTGTAAAGCTTGCACACCATCAGCAGCTAGATCGCAATTTAAACCGAAGTCAGCTAACATTTTAAGTGCAACTTTCTGATTTACTACATTATCTTCAACTAATAAAACTCGAGATTGAAAGGTTTCGCATTCAACCTCCTTTATAGGTTCTAAGGTGTTAGTTTTTTCTAAAACATCCAAATCCCACGTAAATTGACAAATAAAACGCGAACCTTGATCCGCAGCACTTTGTACGATTAGCTCACCATTCATTTTTTCAACTAACTGCTTTGAAATCGCAAGGCCTAAACCTGTGCCACCATATTGTCTTGAAATTGAAGCATCTTCTTGCTGAAAAGCATCAAATATACGTTGCAGATTTTCTTCGCTAATACCCTTCCCAGAATCACTAACCACAAGACTAAATTTGATTTGGTCGTTAATTTTCTCAACATTTCCAATTCCCAAACCCACGTGCCCTCTATTGGTAAACTTAACAGCGTTACCTAATAAATTAACCAAAACTTGATGTAATCGAGTTTCATCTCCTTTTACACGCAAGTTTTTTACTGCGCTAATATCAACTTTGAATTGCAGATCTTTTTGCGTCACGATGGATTTAAACTCATCAATGACACGATTTAAACTGGCGTATAGGTCGAAAAACTTCTGGTCTAATTCTATATTGCCTTGTTCAATTTTTGAAAAGTCTAAAATATCGTTTATTAATTCTAATAAATGATCACCTGATGACATGGCAATATCGACGTATTCTTCTTGTTCTTTCGATAGATCAGTGGACTGCATTAACTGCAACATTCCAAGAACGCCATTCATTGGCGTTCTTAATTCGTGAGTCATCACCGCTAAAAATTCGCTTTTGGCTTTGTTGGCTTGCTCTGAGGCCTCGCGTTCTTTAATTAAACTATCGACATAATGCTGCTGAACCTCTTCTGACCTTTCAAGTTCTTTAGCTAGGGTATTCACCCCTTCCTGTAATTGTTTTACCTCACCGCTTGCGGTCTCTGTGGTTCTTGCGCTGTAGTCCCCTTGGGCCATACGTTCAACAATTGAGGATAATTTGGATATGGGTGTCACCAAACGAGCACCACTTAGCCAAGCGATCAGGCCACATAGCCCCATGGCCACACCGGCAATAATAAATGCATTGAGAATAATTCCATTTTGTCGCTGCTCGACAAAATGAGTCGATAGACCAACCCGAACCTGACCTAAAACTTTTTCTTCTTTCTCTTGGGTAAACCACTCGTCATCGTCTGCCAATACATCATATTGAATAATGTCAGCCTGATACCAACGCAACAGACCTTTGTCCTCACCAATGGGGTTGGCATCAAACTTAACATCGCTTTGACTGAATAATACCCCTCCGGCTATGTCTTCAATCTCGATAAATTCCACGTCTTTGTCTTCTAGTAACACCCGTGTAAGAGGCGAAATAATGGATTGATTACCTGTGAGTACAAAATAGTCAGATGTAGATGCTAATTGAAGGGCAATGAGTTGACCTTTGTTATCAAGTTCATGCTTCACATCTTGTATGCGTACATTAATGAAATACCCACTTAGCACAATGGATAAAATCAATGCAGGGCCTAAACCAAGAATTAACGTGCGAGTATAAAGACTCCAACCCTTATTTTTCATTTAGACGCTCCTTAACTTGTTTAGCTAAAGAGGCTTCATCATCAACTACAATATTTAATGAACGAGCGACCTGTGCATTCACACTAACATTAAAATAAGGGTTATTTAGAGTTTGCTTGCCTGCCGTGCCATTGTGTATCCAATTAGCAACCGCTTTTAATGTTTCTCTGATGCCAGAATAGACACTGGCAACCGCACCGGCCCTTACATAACCTTTATCTGGCCCAATAAGGGCTTTGCCCGAACGGTACAACCGCATCAATATACTGCGAATTGTGGTGGTGTTATACAAAGCGTCATCATCGATACCTAGCACTAAATCTACATTGTTCAGTATTTTTAACGCATTTCTGTCCCAATCTAGCGGGTCTTTAAGTTTCGCCCAATGCAGCTTCAAACCATAAGTAGCTGCTATCTCGTCATAGCTTTTTTCATCTATTTTATAGGTAGTAGATCGGTACACACCTATATGATTAGCATTTGGAACCATGGTTTTCACAAGGGCTAATTGCCGTTCAATTGTGGGGGCATTTGTTAATACGGTAAACCCTACAGGGTATTGTTTTCTGAGTACTTCTTGTTTGGCTTTAGATAGAAATAACGATAAAACCGGCGCTTGGTTTGTTCCCTTTTGCGCCATGAGAGCTGTTAGTGCATTAGGGCCTAGTGTCACCCATTTTTGTACATCTTTGAGCTTCGAAGCGTCTAATTGATCAAGAGTAACTAGCAGTAGTTGGTCGTTTGTTAGCAGGGTTTCAAGTTGTTGCTGAAATGTTGAGATTTGCTTACTTTGTGCATCCACCAACAAGCCTACCGTGACGCTCCAAGCAGGTAGAGCACCCAGTAAATAGAAACTGAATAAGGTGGCACGAAGCAAATTTCTCAATGAGCGTCCCATGCTCTGACTTGCAACTCCTATATTTAGACTGACTTCATTCAAGATTAGTCTAGTATTATGCCAAACACTTAATTAATGCGCTCGCTCTAATCCTTTAGATTGTGCTTTAGGCAGGAATTTACGATCTAAATATTGAATTATATCATCAGATTCATATAACCAACGGCTACCGCTTGAGGTATCTATTCGAAGGCAAGGCACTTGAGCTCTACCGCCACCTGAAAGTAGCTCTTTTTGGAAGGTATGGCAACGATTGAGATTTTTAACCGTTACTGAAACATTCAGCTGTCTCAAATGACGCTGAATCTTATTATTAAACGGACGTTGATTGCAGTCATAAAGGGTTAAGTAACCAGCTTGACGATCTACTTTCTTTTGTTCATTGGAACTGCGTTGAATGGGAGGCGTCAACACTGACGTACAAGATTCCAAAAATTTTCGGTACCATGACATAAAGAACTAAGCCAACTTCCTAGGTTTGGCGCTATTCTACTCACGGATTTTCAAAATACCAGCATAAACAGGCTAATTAACCCAGTAATAATCGATTTATAGCCAATCCTAGTATTAACACGATACTCACACAGTAAAAGGCAACCCATCTTGCAACAATACAGCGCCTACATGGCGTTTTTTTAATCACTTGAAGTCCTTAAAATTGATTAAGCACTTCAAGTATAGTCAAAGTTAATGAATAAACTTATTACGCCCAAAACTTGGGATATCGCTCCAGTCTTCCCAGTGCATCCATACCGCAAATGCTTTACCTACGATATTTTCATCCGGTACAAATCCCCAGAAACGGCTGTCACCTGAATTATCCCGGTTATCCCCTAACATGAAATAATGCCCTTGTGGTACCACCCACTCGCCATCACCGCGACTTGGTGCGCCTAAATATTGCTGAATAGGGTAATCATTTTCGGTGAATGTTTTTAGTCTTGGGGTTGTTTGTGGGGAGGCACTAACCAGCTCAGTAGGTACTGGCTCTCCATTAATATAGAGTTTTTTATTGATATAACGAATATGATCCCCTGGTAAGCCAATGACACGCTTAATAAAGTACCTTGGGTCATGTGGCGGAATAAATACCATCACATCCCCTCTTTGAGGGTCATCCACTTCAATGACTTTAGTACCAAGGACAGGTAAACGAAAACCGTAGGCAAATTTATTCACTAAAATAAAATCACCTTTAATTAAAGTTGGCTCCATAGATCCTGATGGAATCTGGAAAGGCTCCACTAAAAAAGACCTTAAGACTAATACCAATGCCAGTACAGGGAAAAAGCCTTTGCTGTTTTCAATCAGCCAAGGCTCTTTTATAGCCTGCTCATGCTGTTCTTCGCTTGCACCTTGTGATTCAAGCTCAGCTACAAGTTCTTCACGTTTTTTGGCAAAATATAATTTATCAGCTAATGCCACTAAACCAGTGATAAAGGTGGCCAGCACTAACACTAAGGGAAAATCAATATCCATTAAACTCTCAGTTTATGACTAATAGGGTTACAAAAAATTTGGGCCATTCTACCAAGCTGGGCCAGAATCTCACCAAAAAATACGCGATTTATACATTAAAGCCTCAGACCACGAATGGCTTGGGCTAGTTCCACTGCATAGTCATCTGTCATGCCAGAGATATAATCCACCACCCTTAAATATGAGCGATATTTATCCCAACCGGATTGCGGCGCATGTCGACCAATTAATTCCAATATGCGTTGAGACTTATAACTGACCTGCCCACCTGCTAGTACCTCATCAACAGCCCGTAAAAATGCATCCAATAAGCTTCCCAAGGTTGTATAAGCACCAATTTCAATCAAGGCTTTTTTTGAATCTTTAAATATCTTCTCACGGGCAAGTTTTTTAGCGGTGGTTATGCAGTTTGATACTTTTTCAGGACTTAAAGAGATTAAATCCGTTGCTAGCTCCCCGTTTAAAAGTGCTTGTTCGTTTTCAACAAATACTTGTGCAACAGCATTCACCATAATTTCTATGGCTTTACCTCTTAGAATGGCTAATCGCCTACGTGCAGGATCTTCCGAATTGGTTTTAAAATACGAAGACGGAACGTCATTACCTATTAATTCCAATAATAAGGCTTCCACCTCTTCATACTGCAATAGGTGCATCTCTACACCATCTTCTAAGTCAATGATGGCATAACAAATGTCATCAGCGGCTTCCATTAAGTAAACCAGGGGGTGCCGGCAATACCGATCCTGAGCTAAGGGTTTTAATCCAACCTCTTTTGCAATTTCATTTAAAAACGGCACTTCAGATTGATAGGCTCCAAATTTCTCCCCTTTTTGCGGGTCTCGATAACCACTGTGCCAAGGGTACTTCAAAAAACTACCCAAGGTGGCATAAGTTAAACGCATTCCACCATCAAAGCGATGATACTCCAGTTGCGTCAATATCCTTAGACCTTGCGCATTACCTTCAAAAGTTTGAAAGTCTCGCACTTGTGCATCCGTTAACCCTGTTAAAAAACCTGCATTATCCGGGTCACGAAACCAATGGCGGATAGCAAATTCACCCGTATGACCAAATGGTGGGTTGCCAATATCATGCGCCAGACAAGATGCCTGAACGATAGCACCTAAATCCGCAGGGGAAATATGGTTTGGCAAGCTGTTGTCTAACATCTCACCCACTTGCACACCTAAACTGCGACCCACACAGCTGACCTCTAAACTATGGGTCAAACGACTGTGTATGTGGTCGTTATCATTCAACGTATGCACTTGGGTTTTGCGTTCAAGCCGACGAAAGCTGCTCGAAAAAATCACTCGATCATGATCCTTATGAAACGGCGTTCGGCTTTCACTCAATTCAGTAGGGTCTAACTCACCAAAGCGCTTGTTACTCAGTAAGGTCTGCCAATCCATTATGTCTCCTTATATGAAGAATTAGGCGCTTTTTTGTCGGAAATCATGAGCTTCATATGTCCCCAACCAGCGGTATTCAGAGGCGTAAAACTTTAGCTCATCAATCGCACGCTTCATTGCTTGTGTTTCGATATGCTCGGCAATATCAATATGAAACCGGCTACTGTGTAATGTTTGGTTATCTAAATAGCTTTCAATCTTCAACAGATTTAAGCCATTAGTAGCAAACCCACCAAGGGCTTTATATAGAGCCGCTGGGATATTTTTCACAGTAAAAATCACAGATGTTATATAGGTTTTATTCTCTTGTGCTTCTGGAACTTTGTTTGATTTCTCCAGCACGATAAAACGGGTTGTATTACCGCTAATGTCTTCAAATGAGCTTTCCAGAATGTTTAACCCATAAAGCTTGGCTGCTAATTCAGAGGCAATAACACTTCCAGTTAAATCTTGACTTTGAGCCAACAATTTTGCCGCACCAGCGGTATCAAACTCTACTTTAGACTCAAGTTGTAGCCCTTGTATGCGATCATGGCATTGAGCCAATGCTTGAGGGTGAGAAGCAATCCAAGTGGGTTTTGCCGTTGGAAGTGCCATCCAACAATGGGACACAGGCTGAAAATGCTCAGCCACAATATTTAAATGGGTTTTCGGAAGGTGACGATAAATCTCTTCCACTCGACCAGCGCTGGAGTTTTCTAATGGAATCATGGCCCATTTTGCTTGGTCTTGCTCTACCGCTTGAATGGCTTGTGCAAATGTATCGTAGGGTACAACCTCAGCCTGTGGATTGACTTTAGTACATGCTAAGTGACTGTAAGCCCCCAGCTGCCCCTGAAATGCCATTTTATTCATAACAACTCTAATAATTATGCTTTTAATTAATATACATGGGTTTAACAAAATTCGATAAGTAAATCCCCTCAACTATACTCAAAAGAACCCTCAATTATTGATCCTATGTTAAAAAAAATCTCAACACAAAATTTAAAGCCTGGGATGTACGTAAAAAACATCAGCCAAAAGGGCTTAAGCCTTCACGAGCATGAGCGCGAGGGCCGTGTGCCGGATCAAAAAACCATTAATGCCTTGATCAAACGAGGTGTCAAAGAGCTCTATATCGACACAGAACTAGGGCTAGATAGCAAAGACGCCACTCCCATTGAAGAGTCTGAAAAGCAACTCGATAGTAAAATAAAACAAATTGCAAAATCCCCAGAACAAGAACGCAACATTAAATCCATGCCTTTAGATAAAGAATTAGAGAAAGCCTCTAAGTTGCACCATGAAGCACTCGATTTAATTAATAATGCGATGGGAGCGGCCAAGTCAGGACAAGCGGTGGACATTTCCCCTTTTGAAGATATGGCCGATAACTTCATGGATTCTGTGGTTCGTAATCAAAATGCCCTCGCCTGCCTTTCTAGAATCCGAGAAAAAGACAATTATCTGATGGAACACAGCGTGAATGTAGCTGTGCTCATGTCGATATTGGGAAAACATCTAAAATTAGAACGGGTCTATCTGCATCAATGCGTCACAGGAGCCTTATTACACGATATTGGTAAAATCCTCATTCCCGATACTGTACTGCATAAACCCGGCAAGCTTACGGATGAAGAGTTTGCTACCATGAAACAACATGCCACGTTTAGCGAGGATATATTAAAAAGAAACGCCAAATTTTCTAAGGTATCAATTAATGTTGCAGGGCAACATCATGAAAGAATGGATGGTCAAGGCTACCCAAGAGGGTTAAGCGGAGAGCAAATATCACAAGAAGCTCGAATGGCCTCTGTTGTGGATATATACGACGCCATCACTGCTGATAGGGTTTATCATAAAGGCATGACCCCTTCCAATGCCCTAAAGCGAATGCTTGACTGGTGCGGGCATCACCTAGATACCCGTTATGTTCATAGCTTCATTAAAGCAATTGGGGTGTATCCAGTTGGCTCATTCGTAAAATTAAGCAATAACATGGCTGGAGTCGTTATTGAGGAGAATCGGGATAATTTAAAACCTCTCATTAAACTCATATATAACTTAAAAACAGAACATTACTGCACAGTAAAAATATGCAATTTAAGCTCTGAATCAAACCAAGAGCGCATCACGCAGGTCTTAGACCCTAATGACTATGACATTAACCTGAAAGATTTCATGTTATAGCCTCTAAAATCAATACTCTCCTGTAAGTCATTGTATTTAATTAAAAAAAATATAAAAAAAAGGTTGACGATTTACCTATTCGCCAATAATATACGCCCCGCAGTCAAGGCAACGCCGAGACAGCACTGTAGTTCCTCGATAGCTCAGTTGGTAGAGCAGTAGACTGTTAATCTATTGGTCACTGGTTCGAGTCCAGTTCGAGGAGCCACTTTCGGAGCATAGCGCAGCCTGGTAGCGCATCTGGTTTGGGACCAGAGGGTCGGGAGTTCGAATCTCTCTGCTCCGACCATCTTTTTTTCCTTAGTAAAATCTCTTAAATATCTAACAACTTCTATTTTGTTAAATATATCTGTCGGAGCATAGCGCAGCCTGGTAGCGCATCTGGTTTGGGACCAGAGGGTCGGGAGTTCGAATCTCTCTGCTCCGACCATCTTATGTTTTCCTTTATGTTTGTCTGAATTACCCTCATTAGATATCAATCAAAGATACCTCTACTATTAGTTTGAATACCCTACATAAGGCTTTCTATGGGCACAAAAAAACCCTAGCAAGCTAGGGTTTCAATTTGCAGCCTTAACTATTAATTAAGACTTTTCAATTGCCAACAACTCTACTTCAAATACTAACGTTGAGTTAGCAGGAATTTTAGGGCTTGGGCTTTGCTCACCATAAGCCAACGCCGCTGGAATATGTAAACGCCACTTACCGCCTACTTTCATTAATTGAAGCGCTTCTGTCCAACCACTAATAACACGATTTACAGGGAATTTAGCTGGTGTACCACGCTCAATAGAGCTATCAAATACAGAGCCATCAATTAAAGTACCTTGGTAGTGAACTTCAACTACATCTGTTTCAGCGGGAGAATCACCTTCTCCAGCTTGAATAACTTCATACAAAAGACCACTTTCAGTAGATTTCACGCCTTCTTTCTTAGCAGTTTCTACTAAGTACTCAGAGCCCAATTGAACGGCTGCTTGTGCTTCTTCCTGCTGTTTAGCTTGCTGCTCTTCACGAACAGTCGTGAAGGCTTCACGAATCACTTCTTCTGTTAATCGTGCTTCTTTTTCATTTAAAGCATCTTGAAGGCCAGCAACTAGAGCATCTTTATTAATATCAATAGGCTGGCCCGTTACGCTACGCGCCATACTCATACCAATACCGTAGCTCATTTTGTCTATATTAGACTCAAGAACCACTTCCTTTTCACCACAACCGGCCAACAAAACAGCTGACACCATGGCAACCATAGGTAATTTACGCATTATTTACTCTTTTATTATATTAGTTACAAACAAAACGACCTTCTTTTAGGCGTCGCTTACATTCTCGATGGTAATTATTACAGACTTGCAACTCAACGGCCGTTAATCCAACCGCATAATCACATTCTTGTATCTTTGCTCGTAGCTCATTATCACTTAATCGATCCGCCTCACTGCTACATGCCATCAAGCCAACACACAACAGAGTTAGATAAAATATTTTCATGCTGTCTACTCACAGACCAAAGATATATTTATCCTAGCAGTAATTAGAGACTCTTAAAATAAAAGCCAGCTTAACTGGCTTTTATGACTAAGAATAAAGCATTAAAGATGTAAGCTAAGACCAAGGTAAGGGCCAGCTACTGTCGCTTTCGCAGTTAAGTCGTCTGAGTTTCCGCCAAAGTCTTCAGGGTTAATCTCAAGATCAAAACTACGATAGCCAGCAGTAATACCCACATCTAACAACGGAATAAGGGGTAAAACATACGTCATATTTAAGTCGTAATCAGTGATACCTGTATCTCCATAAGAAATCACATTCATATCACCACCAAAAGACAAGCCGGTTAATGGGATATCAACACCCGCTTTTAGGTAACCCATAGGCACTACCACGTCTAAATCCGCAGCTGCTGATTGATTAGAGCCATCCGTTGTTTCTACAGAAATAGAGCCGTCAAATTGACGAGCAGTCAAACCAAAATCGAAAGTAACAATCGGTAAAGGTAAGCTCCAATACAACGTGTAATCTGTATGGCTAAAATCTAATTCACTAGTTACTGCTGGTGTACCCGCGATAGTGACGCCGCCTATATTCAAGCTACTATTTAGCGTACCATTGCCATCTGTAGACATATCAGTTGTCTTCAATTTGATATTAGGGATTACAGGGATTGGATGCTCAAACGCAAGATACAAAACATTCTGCCCTCCACCACTAAGTTTCAAGTCATCATCTAAATCAGCGGTATTATTACCAGCACCTACATCACCGGAAACCGTTTGATCCCAGTAATATCCACCTGCATAAAAATCCACTAGTGGCAAAGCGCTAGCAGCTTGAGGTAAAGCAGCGGCAACTACCGCAGCAGCAAGGATTTTTTTCATTGTTATCTTCCTTATGAAAACGAAATATTTATTCAATCAAGGTAACGCTACCACGATCGACAGATTTGACCAAATTTAAGCACAACTATTGCAAAAACACATCTCAAGGGATGGTTATTTGTGCACAATTTCGCTTATCTGTGTGCTTTTTATGCAACAACTTGTGACTTATGTGTTAATTCACACCATTCAAAGCCAGCCTCTTGAGAGGCCATAATGACAAACTCTGGATCGCAATTAAGCGCCCGTACAATACTTTGAATAGCTAAGTCTTTCTGGTTGTTTTGCTCAGAGATATGAGTTGCCACGACATACTGCAATTGAGTCTGCTTAATTCTCATTAAGAAATCATAGGCCTGCTCATTATTTAAGTGGCCTAGATTACCCTCTACCCTTACCTTTAACTTAGGTGGGTAAGGGCCTTTTCTTAACATAGCTACATCATGATTCGTCTCTATTAATAAACCATGACACTCTTGATAGGTCTCAACAATATGCGGGGTTAAGCTACCAAGATCCGTCAAAATACCTACTTTAAATTCGCCGCTAGAGACCACAAATTGAGTGGGCTCCCTTGCATCATGAGGCACAACAACAGGGGTTACGCTCAATTCACCTATAGTTAAATCCGAATGGCTATCAAAAATTTGTAAAGACGGAATAGAGCCCAACCCTTCGTGTTGGGCTGTACCATGAGAACAATAAACAGGGATTCGATATTTACGAGCCAAAGGGCCCACGCCCTTTATATGGTCGCTGTGTTCGTGAGTAATTAAAATGGCAGAAAGATTTAAGGGTGTAAGCCCTTTTTGCGCCAAACGGTTTTCGAATTCTTTTAAGGTGAACCCGTTATCAATTAATATACAGGTTTTTCCTTTTTGAATTAACGTGCCGTTTCCCTTACTGCCACTTCCAACACTACAAAATTGCACTATAGCTGTTCTTGAATACGAACCAGAATTGACTGCGCCTGCTCGTCAGATGCTAGATTATTTGCATCTTCGTGAATGGCAATATATACACCTGAACGAGCTTGATTAAGCTTAACTTGAAGCTGTTGTATAACGGCTTCTGGCTCGGCTCCAAATAAACCCGCCCAAAACCCAACTTCTTCAGTTTTACCCGGCTGTGATATTTCTATGTAATAAGTGCCAATACTGCGGTTTAAATCGGTAATATTGAAATCTGCTTTCTTCAACGCTTCACCCAGTTCAGACCAAGCACGAGCAAACTCAACATTTAAACGTAAAATAGGCGTTCCGTTACCGTCTTTGAGTAACGTTGATTCAAGTTTAACCTGACTCAATTGTGCAAGACTTGTTGCGTCCTCTTTCGGCTCATCCTCAATCACCAACGCCGCAGGGCGAGGTACTTGGAATTCTTCAGGCAACGGTTTTTGCTGCTTTCCAGCAGCCGGTATAGGTAACTGTTGAGTTAAGCTGACAGCAGCCACCTCTTCAGGAATAACAATAACAGGCTGAATTTCGCTTTTTAGGTAATCGTTATCACGATCATAAACAAGCCAGCTACAGCCGCTCATTGCAGCCGCTAGTACTAGTAATACACCTAAACGCATTAGGTACTCCAAATTTTATAATTATTTAAACGAGATTCCATTGACTCAATGCTTTATGTAAAGGTTCCCTAAAGGGAGTCGACAGCTCAGTCAAAGGTAAACGAATAGTAGGACCAATCAGCCCCATCTCATGTAGTGCCCACTTCACAGGAATAGGGTTTGACTCTAAAAACATGGCACCATGCAAAGTCATTAATTCATCATTAAAGGCTTTGGCTTCATCCGCTTTACCAGCAAGTGCCAGCTCACATAGTTTCGCCATTTGTGCTGGTGCCACGTTTGCCGTCACTGAAATATTGCCCTTACCACCCGCTAAGATAAGCTGATAAGCGGTTTCATCATCTCCGGAATACACTGCCATTTTGTCGCCAACACGAGCAATAACATCTTTTGCACGGTCAATATCACCAGTGGCTTCTTTAATGCCCACTATATTTTCAAACTTAGCTAAACGCTCCACAGTTTCTGGCAACATATCGCAAGCTGTTCGACCTGGAACATTATAAAGAATTTGAGGAATACTCGCCGCTTCTGCTATGGCTTTATGATGTAGATACAAACCTTCTTGAGTGGGCTTATTATAATATGGCGTCACCAACAAGACAGCATCTGCACCTAGGCGCTGAGCTTCTTTGGTTAAATGAATCGCTTCAGAGGTTGAATTAGCACCCGTGCCTGCGATGACTGGAATACGACCATCGACCCATTTTACAATTTGCGCAATAACGTCAAGGTGCTCATCGGTATCTAATGTAGCAGATTCACCAGAGGTGCCCACCGCCACAATTGAGGCCGTTCCTTTCTCGATGTGCATCTCCACCAATTTATTAAGGGCATCCCAATCCACAGCCCCTGATGTTTCCATTGGTGTCACTAAAGCGACGATGCTTCCGGTGATCATGTACCTACTCCGAGAACGATATAAAAATAGAGCGCAATGGTACTGGCCAAGCCCCTTTGTGGCAAGGCCCGCCAGTACAATTATCGTGAAATTAAAGCCCTTAGAATTACTCTTCTGACGTTTGTTGGGCCGCTTGAACCCCTCTAGGCCACGCGGTAATAACCGCCTTAAATATTGTGGCCAATGGGATCGCAAAGAAAACGCCCCAAAGCCCCCAAAGCCCCCCAAATAACAATACAGCCAATATGATAACCACTGGATGTAAATTTACCGCCTCAGAAAACAATAAAGGCACCAATACATTGCCATCTAACGCCTGAATAATGAAATAAATCGCCACCAAATAATAAAAATCAGAGCTAATACCCCATTGAAAATAAGCAATCAACACCACAGGAATGGTTACTACAGCAGCACCGATATAAGGAATCACCACTGAAAGCCCCACTAAGATAGCTAACAACGCAGCATATCGAATACCCATAATGGCAAATGCTACATAAGTCACCACGCCGACAGCTATAATCTCAACCACTTTACCACGAATATAATTAGCAAATTGATCATCCATTTCACGCCATACCCTACCAACCAACACGCGCTTATTAGGTAGCAAAGAAACCCACCAATTCACCATCATGTTGCCATCTTTCAGAAAGAAAAAAACCAATAAAGGCACCAAAACTAAATAGATCAAAATGCCGACTAAGTTTGGTAAATTTGACAAAGAAAAAGACAAAACAAATTGCCCGATACGGCCAATTTCCTCTCCAATCGTTTTAGAAACTGCACGAATCTGATCCTCACTAAATAATTGAGGGTAACGCTCAGGTAAAATAACTAATAAATCATGCCCTTTAGAAATCATCTTGGGCAATTCGGCAAACAATTGTGCCACTTGTGCCCACACCGCAGGCACGATAATTAACAGAATTGCCAAACATACGATGACAAAGGTAATAAAAACCAAAATGCTGGCCAAATTATGACCCATCCCACGATTTTTTAACGCCAGCACTGGCCCTTGTAGTAAATAGGCCACAATCACACTGGCTATGGCTGGAGCCAATACACTGCCAAGCGTCAGGACAATCACAAACCCAACAATCAACAAGAGCAATAAAAAGAGTGCTTCTTCATCTGAGAAATACTGCTCTACCCAGCTCTTAATTAGGCGCATCATAGACATAAGCTGCCTATTCTCCTTTTTTTATAAAAAAAATAAATTCATCATTCAGTTGTTCACGATGCGTCAACTCATGAGGACTTAAATCCACAAAGCTAGGAATATCCCGCCATGACCCTGAATCTGTGCATGTGAGCTTCAAAACCTGACCTAAGTTCATGGAACTTAAAGCCTGCTTGGTTTTCAATAAAGGCATTGGACATCGATATTCTGTCGCGTTTAAATGAACATCGAAAGACTGTGTTACCATTTAAGGAGCCCAAAGTATTAAATTCGAGCTAATATTATTCTAAAAGCAATTAACTGGCGACCATTAACTATAAGGATAGCTATGCCATTTATTCTAGCTTGTTTTATTTTTCTAACGAGCACATTAAGTTACAGTGCCAGCAATGACCTACCCAGTTTAGGTGATGCCACGTCAGGCCTAATTTCAATTGAACAAGAACACGCATTAGGACGAGCTTGGCTAAGAAATTTAAGGTCTCAAGCCTCCACTCTTCACTATGCAGAGCTAACCGAATATACAGAAAACCTCATTTACAAACTTGCCAGTCACAGCCAAGTTAAAGATCGTCGATTTGAAATATTACTGCTTGATAACAAGCAACTTAATGCATTCGCTGTTCCTGGGGGCATTATTGGAATTAATGCAGGTTTATTTCTACATGCCAAAAACGAAGCGCAATTTGCCGCAGTACTTGCGCACGAACTGGCTCATTTGAGTCAAAGACATTTTGCAAGACAAATCGATGAAAACCGCAAACAAACCCCCATAGCCTTAGCCACCTTACTTGGCAGCATCATGCTTTTAGCCACCAACAACACGGAAGCAGGGTTTGCTGGGTTAATGACCAGTCAAGCTGCTGCAACTCAATGGTCTCTTAGTTACAGTCGAGACTGGGAAAGGGAGGCCGATCGTTTAGGTATGCATACGCTTATTTCGGCCAAGATCGACCCACACGGCATGCCTGATATGTTCAAACAAATGTTTGATGCCCACAAATACAGCGAACGCCCTCCGGAATTCTTGCTCACTCACCCAGTCACGGAAAACAGGATCAGTGATGCTGCAGGTCGAGTAGACGCTTTGGATACCAAGCCATTACCAGAGGATATCGACTACCATTTAATGCGCACACGCTTGCAAATTAAATACAACAAACAAAGTCATAATTTAGCTTTCTACCTGAATCGTCTAAATACGCAACTTAATGAAGAGCAAGAACAAATAACCCGCTATGGTTTGGCTCTGATTTTATATGATTTAAAAAAATTCAAACAAGCTTACACCCACAGCCAAAGATTATTAGATTTAGACAAAAACAGAATCAGCTATCAAACATTAAATGATCAAATTCTTTTTGGATTAAACCACACAGATCAAGCCTTAAAGAATGTAAAAGAACAATTAAAACTCAACCCAAACAATCACCCCCTGACTATGACCTACACCAGCATGCTAATGAGCCTAGCTCGCTATCATGACGCCGCAGACGTTCTGCAAAGTCACGTACTCATTCGTAAAACCGATCCGTATATTTGGCAGCAATTGGCAGAGGCCCATGGCAAAGCGGGAAATGATGTAGCGTTATATCAAGCGCGAGCTGAGTTTTTACACCTAACCGGACAAAAGGAAAAAGCACTACAGCAACTAAAAACTGCACTGAACTTATCTAAGGGGAATTTTTTACTATCCGCGCGCATCGAACAGCGAGCTAGAGAAATTGAAGCCAGTACAAATGACCTAACATTTTAGGTCATTTGTTGTGTGCATCTTTAGAAGCGACGACCTTGAGATTGCACACCGTTTTGCTTAGCAAAATCCAACATACGCGTTAATGAAATCATCGCTTTTTTCGCAATACCTTCATCTACCTGAACTTCATTTAAGTTCTGCTCTAAACATGACTCTAAGTTATCTAAGCCATTCATCGCCATCCAAGGGCAGTGAGCGCAACTTTTACAGGTTGCCCCAGTGCCACCTGTAGGTGCTTCAATGAACGTCTTCCCTGGAGCCATTTGCTGCATTTTATAAAAGATAGCCTTATCTGTTGCCACGATAAACGTGTCATTGTCCATTGTCTGCGCCGCTTTAATAATTTGCGAGGTACTGCCCACTACGTCAGCTAGCTTTACAACGGGCTCAGGAGATTCAGGGTGAACTAGAATAGCCGCATCAGGGTAAACCTTTTTAAGGTCCAAAAGGCCTTTTGCTTTGAATTCCTCATGAACGATACAAGCACCATTCCACATCAACATATCCGCACCAGTCATACGTTGAATGTAATTGCCCAAGTGCTGATCTGGGCCCCAAATAATTTTCTCCCCATTAGCCATCAAGTCTTCAACGATTTCTAGTGCAATACTAGAAGTCACGACCCAATCTGCACGAGCCTTCACTTCAACCGAAGTATTTGCATACACAACTACCTTACGGTCTGGGTGTTGATCACAAAAAGCACTGAATTCATCAACTGGGCAGCCAATATCCAAAGAACATGTGGCTTCTAATGTGGGCATTAAAATGGTTTTTTCGGGGCTTAAAATTTTTGCCGTTTCACCCATAAACTTAACACCAGCCACAACCAGTGTTTGCGCACTATGGTCACGACCAAAACGAGCCATTTCAAGAGAATCAGCTACGCAGCCACCCGTTTCATCAGCAAGCGCCTGAATAATAGGATCGGTGTAATAATGCGCTACAAGCACCGCGTTTTTTTCTATTAGTAATTGTTTGATTTTTTGTACGTGAGCAGACATTTGTTCAGCACCCATATCTTGCTGAACACCATGCTCTAAATGATCTTGAATCCAAGCGTTAACGCTTTGATCATTAGCAATGATAGGTTGTGTCATAATGGAAGTAACATCTGTAAAAGGTAAGCTAAGTTCATTTTAACACAAGCATCATCTTGTATCACAACTGACTGAGCGAACAATATGTTTTGAACCTACAAATAAAAAAGGCAGAGTGAATACACTCTGCCTTTTAAAATAATGGTGGGTCGTGCTGGATTCGAACCAGCGACCAATTGATTAAAAGTCAACTGCTCTACCAACTGAGCTAACGACCCAAGCTCGGTGCGTATACTATACTGAAAATATTTTTTGTCAACAATTTCAATAACTTATATGCAAATTCTTCGTTTTGGTGGGTCGTGCTGGATTCGAACCAGCGACCAATTGATTAAAAGTCAACTGCTCTACCAACTGAGCTAACGACCCCCAAAGCGGGCGCAAATATTACTATTTTCCCGAGATAAAACAACCCCTTAGGAAAGCTTTTTCACATTATTTTCATATATTTAGCAAAAAATAGGGAATATGATGAGATTTATAGAAATTCAGAAGATATTAGCTTGCTTATAAACCAAGCTAATGAGTCTATTTAAAATTGTCTTTCAAATATTTTGATGCAAAGCGAGCTGATGCAGAGTCAGGATACTGCTTAACTACCTGCTGTAAAAACGTCTTAGATTGGGCCGTGTCACCCAAACGATGCAATACTACACCCAACTTATAAGCAGAATCTGCGCTTTTTTGATGCTCAGGATACTGATTCACAACTATTGTGAACGCTTTTCGGGCTTCATCCAAATCACCTTGGTTATAGTAAATTTGTCCAAGCCAGTAATATCCGTTAACTACAAGAGAGCTGTTTGGATAACTCTGTAAGAATTTTTTGAAGGCCACAGCTGCCTCAGGCAGCTTACGAGACTTCATCAAACCAAACGCCTCATCATAAGCAACTTGGCCATCACCTGAGCGAGGAGGCTCGCTAGTTGGGTTTTGGCCCCCTTGCTTAACCAACTGGGACATTCGACGATCTAAATCTAAATAACGCTCTTTTTGCTCTGTTTTGAGTTTATTCAACTCATAACCTTGCTCTTCAATGGTGGAACGTAATGTTTGAATCTCTTGCTTTAGCATCTCAATGTCAGAGAATAGCATTTGACTGGCAGCAGGAGACAACCCTCTACCGTTAGATGCATTTGAAGTAGACGATACCGATTGAGTTTTGGTTGCATCAAGTGATGACCAAGTCTCAGCACTGGTAAAATTAACACCCAATGCCATTACGGCAATGGGTGTCCATTTAATGCATGCTCTTTTAAACATTAGCGAGCTTGATAGTTAATTTCTGTACGACGATTTTTCGCCCAAGATGATTCATCAGAGCCCATCATAGCAGGACGCTCTTCACCAAAGCTGACGCTTTCTAATTGAATAGGATTTACACCTTGAACCACTAAGTAGCGCTTAACAGTGTCAGCACGACGCTCACCTAACGCTAAGTTATACTCAACCGTGCCACGCTCATCACAATGTCCTTCAAGCACGATACGCGCTTGAGGATTAGATACTAAGTATTCAGCATGAGCATTAAGAATATCTTTAAACTCTGGACGAATTTCAGCACGATCAAAACCAAAATACACAACAGTTTGATCCAGTAGTGGGTTCGCAGCCATAGCCGCTTGCTCTTCAGTTACCACATCCACTTCAGGAGAAGCAGGAACACCTTGAGTTTGGCTCTCTTCTATCGCTGTGTTTGTAGTGGTTGCAGACTCATCATTAGTACCGCCGCTGCTTGCACAACCAGCAATTGCCAAAGAAAGAAGAGACACAGTGAATAGTTTATTCCATCCCATGTATTGCATTTTTATTACCTTATTTTATGTATGTTAATTCTGATACGGGCCCCATGCGGGTTCTCTTACCTCACCACTTTTAGATGGTACTAAGAACTTCACATCGCCATCGACTGATACAGCAGCCAATATACTTCTGTTTTTATGCTTTGCCGCATACATTACCATAACTCCATTTGGAGAAACACTAGGAGACTCATCTAGATATGTGTCAGAACTCAATATTTGAAGTAATCCTCGTGTTAAATCCAAAGAAGCTATGTGAAAGTCACCGCCTTTTTCTGATTGATGTACTAATACAAGAAAACGACCATCCTGCGCAAGACGTGCTCGAGCATTATAATGACCCTCATAGGTTAAACGCTCTAGATAACCTGTTTCCAAATTCTTACGGTAAATTTGTGGTTTACCACTTCGTCCACTGGTAAAAATAATGTGCTTACCATCTGGCATCCAATTTGGTTCCGTATCAATCCCATAATGAGTTGTGATACGTTCTAAGTTTCTGGTTTTTAAATCCACCACATAAATTTCAGGATTGCCGTCTTTGGATAACGTTAGCGCTAGCTTATTTCCATCCGGTGAGAACGCTGGCGCACTATTTAAGCCTTTATTTGAACTGATTAACTCTTTTTTCCCTGATGCAATATCCTGTACATATACACGGCTACCTGAATCCTCCAGCATAACGTATGCAATGCGCTTACCATCTGGCGCCCAAGCGGGTGAAAAGATTGAATACTTTGAAGTAAGTATCACTTGTTCTCGCGCACCGTCACTGTCGGCAATGGATAAATTAAACCGAGTACGATTAGAGTTGGTGGTAACGTAAGCGATTTTCGTAGCAAATGCACCACGAATCCCCGTTAGCTGTTCATAAATAGCATCACCAATTCGGTGCGAAACATCTCGAACTTGAGCCATTGTGCCCTTTAATGTTTGCGTTAATAGCTCTCGTTCATTAAAAACATCAAATAATTGATATCTAACTTGAAACTGACCACCTGCTAATTGATTAATCGTTCCTATTACTACGTAATCTTGTTTCAATAAACGCCAATCACGAAAATATAAATCAGCTTCTGTCGCTGGGTGGCTGAGCATATCTTTTGGCTCTATTACAGCAAAGTGTCCTGAGCGCTCCAAATCCGATCGGATAATATCGTCAATACCATCAGGCATAGCTTGTGAACTATTCACCTTAAAAGGCACCACGGCAATAGGAATAGAGGAGGCAATCCCTTGAGTAATCTCAATGGTGAGTTCTGCCCTAACGGTCGCACTAATAAACAAGCTCAATAAAAAAATAATACGTATCATCATAAACGGGCATTTTCCGGTTTAAGGGTGAAAATGAATTGGCGAAAACTTTTCTCAAACAAAACCAGATCTTCTGGCACAGGTAATACACCGACTCGCCATACTGCCTGCTCTGCGCTGCGATCTAGTGCATCATTACCACTACTTTCAAGGAGAACCACTTCGGTCACTTCCCCTGTAGGCACCAGATAGATGCGCAAGACGACTTCGTCACTGTGCTTAGTACTTGGAGGTAATCGCCAAGACGCCTCTATTAACGCTTGTATTTGACTGATATAGCTAGCCTGTTGTTCCTGCTCATATTCCGCTTGTTTCGCAGCTTGCTCTTGTTTTTTAGCCTGCTCTTTAGCAGTTTGAGCCTCTTCTTGCTCTAAGGCATCCATAAAATCTAGCCCCGGCAAAGGTACTACTGGTTTAGCTGGTTCTTTAACTGTTGCGGGCTTGTGTACTTTTTTAGGTATCGGCTTTGGCTTTGGCTTTGGCTTGGGTTTTGGTTTCGGCTTTGGTTTTACCTTTTTAGGTGGTGATTTAGTAACCGTTTTTCTAACAGGCGCTACTTTTGGTTTTGGCTTATTAACCTGCACAATGCGCGCAGCGATATGCTGCGGTGCTTTCACCACTCTATCCTCTTTACCTATCCATTGATTGGTTAGTAATACCATTAGCACTAATATAATGAAGCCAGAACCTAACGCCGGAATTTTGAAGCTGGTTGGGTCAGAAAAATTCAACGCCATTACTTACCAGGCTCCGGCGCTTCTGTCACTAGACCAACACCTTTTGCCCCTGCCGCTTGCAAGGTGCTCATTAAATCAATCACTTTACCATAGGCTACGGTTTGATCGCCCCGTACCAATACTTCAGTATCTGTTTGTTGCTCTAAGATTTTAGACACGTACTGATGCACAAATTCTAGATTAACCGCTTGATCTTCATCTTTGCCGCGCTCGATGATGTATTGGCCATTGGCTTTGATGGTAACAATCAAAGGCTCTTCATTTTTTTTCGATTTAATCGGCTCACTCGCCACTTTAGGCAGGTCTACTTTTACCCCTTGAGTTAAGACTGGCGCAGTAATCATAAAGATAACCAGTAAGACCAGCATGACGTCAATGTAGGGCACCACATTCATTTCGGCGATTGGGCGACGCTTTTGCTTAGCCATAATTACTTTTTCACTGTTTCTTGAGTCGCTGGTGGAACCGGGGTCTCAGGGACCACTTTGTTCTTCTTATAAACTTGGCGATGCAAAATACTGATGAATTCTTCACCAAATGTTTCATAACTACTGATAACTTGATCCACCTTGGTGGTAAAGCGGTTATAAAAAATCACCGCAGGAATGGCTGCAAATAAACCAATAGCCGTTGCAATCAATGCTTCAGCAATACCTGGAGCAACCGTTGCTAAGGTAGCTTGGTGCACATTAGCTAAACCACGAAAGCTATTCATGATACCCCAAACGGTTCCAAATAGACCAACGTATGGGCTAGTTGAACCAACTGTCGCTAAAAACGGCAGATGTAATTCGAGTAACTCTGATTCACGAGTTGTTGCTACACGCATTGCACGTTGTGTCCCTTCCATTACGGCTTCTGGATCTGCATTGCTTTGCTGGCGTAAGCGACTGAATTCACGAAAACCCGCGATAAAAATATTGTCTACACCAAATGCAGGAGGTTCTTGATTAATTTCTTTATAAAGCTGGCTCAAATCCATGCCTGACCAAAAGCGATCTTCAAATTCAATCACACTTTTTTTAGCCGCACTTAATACCCTTTGGCGCTGGATAATAATCATCCAAGAGGCAAATACAGCCGCCAGCAACACCAGCATGACTAATTGCACGACAAAACTAGCATTGGAAATTAACGACCATAAGGTCATAGACTCATTCACGTTGTTGCTCCTTACTCATCACGGTCTGTGATGACTTTTATAATCTCATCTGGCATGGCCATTGGTTTTTTGGTGTCGCCATGCACACACGCCACAGTTACGCTTGCCTGCATTTTTTGTTCGTGACCACAAGTAATGGTTTGCGCCATTACCATTGATGCTTTTTTAACTTGCGTCACTGTAGTGATAACGGTTAGTAACTCATCCAATGTGGCTGGCTGTTGCCACTTAATTTGCATGTCTCGGACAACAAAAATAGTATTTTGTTGCTTCAAGAGGGATTGATTAAACCCCGCCTCCCTTAACCATTCGGTTCTGGCACGCTCGAGAAAATACAGGTAGCGCGCATGATAAACAATTCCCCCTGCGTCAGTATCTTCATAATATACACGAACAGGCCATTGAAATTGATTACTCACTACCCTCTCCTTTTGGGGTTAAACCGAAATGCGTATAAGCATGGTCGGTCACAACTCGACCCCTTGGTGTGCGCATCATAAAACCTTGTTGGATTAAATACGGCTCTAATACATCTTCTATGGTATCCCGTTCTTCACTGATTGCAGCGGCAAGTGAATCCACACCTACTGGACCGCCACCAAATTTTTCAATCATGGCCAACAGTAAACGTCTATCCATGTGATCTAATCCATGGGTGTCTACATTTAGCATATTCAACGCTAAATCTGCCATTTGCTGTGAAATGGTGCCATCCCCTTTCACTTCAGCAAAATCTCGTACGCGACGTAATAGCCGATTAGCAATTCGAGGGGTCCCTCGTGAGCGCATGGCTACTTCTTTCGCCCCGCCTCCTTTAATTTCAACCTCAAGCATAGATGCACTGCGTGTCACTATGCCTGTCAAATCATGCACATTATAAAATTCTAAGCGCTGAACGATACCGAAACGATCACGCAATGGCGAAGTTAATAAACCCGCACGGGTAGTGGCACCAATTAGTGTGAACGGGGGTAAATCAATTTTGATAGATCGTGCAGCTGGTCCTTCCCCTACCATGATATCCAATTGATAATCTTCCATGGCGGGGTACAACACTTCTTCTACAGATGCACTCAAGCGATGAATTTCATCAATAAAGAGCACATCCCCTTCTTCCAAATTGGTGAGCATGGCCGCTAAATCGCCAGCTTTTTCTAACACAGGGCCAGAGGTGGATTTAATATTTACCCCTAACTCATTGGCCATAATATTGGCCAATGTGGTTTTACCCAAGCCGGGTGGGCCAAAAATTAAAGTATGATCCAACGCTTCTTTTCGTGCTTTCGCTGCTCCAATGAAGATTTCCATTTGCTCGCGCACCACAGGCTGGCCTTCATAATCAGCTAAGGTCTTTGGGCGTATAGCACGGTCTTGATGTACTTCCTGTGGCACAAGTTGCTCGTTTTCGGCACTGATAAAGCGATCACTTTCTATCATATTGTGTTCTCGTGGTTACTGCTTCAACATGCCTTTAAGGGCAAAACGGATCAAATCTTCTGCACTGCTGACGGGGTCTTTAATAGCCGATATAGCTTTAGCCGCTTCTGTGGGTTTATATCCCAGAGCAATCAAGGCTCCTTCTGCTTCTTGAACCCACACTTCTTGGCCAGCAGGCTGCGGATTCGCCGCTGCCATCAACGGTAAGTCTGAATCCACTTGCCATTCTTTTAAGCGATCTTTCATTTCCACCACTAAACGCTCAGCGGTTTTTTTACCAATACCCGGTATGCGCACCAAAGTGGCGGTGTCGCCATCATGGATTGAGCGTACAAAATTAATCGCTTCAATACCTGATAATATGGCCAGCGCCAATTTGGGCCCCACGCCAGAGACTTTAATCAGTGCTCGAAACAACGCTCGCTGCTGTTTATCTGAAAAGCCGTACAATAATTGTGCATCTTCACGCACCACAAATTGTGTGTGCAAGGTAACGGATTGACCAAGGGCTGGCAGCTTATAAATGGTGGTCATTGGGGCTAAAACTTCATAGCCAATGCCATTTACATCAATCAGTAATTCAGGAGATTGTTTTTCAATGAGGATGCCACTAATACGACCAATCATATAAAGCTGCTTATTCTTAGAGTACTGTATTTATAATCAGTAGAGGTTACCCAATCCTTCATAGAATGGCTAGTGGCTAAGGGTTAAAACTCTTTTAAACGCCCTCGTTTTTGTCGGTTTGCCCCCGCTTGTGCCACTAAATTTTGGCTCGCGTAAGCATGGGTAATCGCAATGGCTAAGGCATCCGCCGCATCTGCCTGAGGTTTGCCGGGTAATCTGAGCAATAATTGAACCATGTGTTGCACTTGTTCTTTATTCGCAGCACCTGTGCCCGTCACAGCCTGCTTAATAGCGCGAGCCGCATATTCAGATACAGGAATATCTTGCATACTGGCGGCCACAATCGCTGTGCCTCGGGCTTGACCAAGCTTCAACGCTGAATCCACATTTTTCCCCATAAACACCTGCTCGATGGCAAATTCATCAGGGTGTTGTTCATTAATAATTTGCGATACACAGGTGTAAATTTGTTTTAAGCGATATGCCAAGTCTTGCGACGTATCTATACGGATACAGCCAGATGTGATGTACCGAAGCTTGCTACCTTGGGCTTCTATCACACCAAACCCGGTCAAGCGAGAACCTGGGTCGATGCCTAAAATGATGGACATGAATAACTCTTTTAAAAACCAAAGTGAGTACACAGGTATACGTGTAAAAATATACAGTGGTGAATATATCAGATAGATCAGATGTGCTCTAATAGAAAAATCTAACACAAGCCAATGATCACCGCATGCCTACATTGATTTTTCAGCTGACTTTAAAGCAATGGGATAAAAGTCAGCGCCATGACGCGTTTCAGACAGCCATTGCCAATGCAACGAATGTTTACCCAATCCAATCAAAGCCTGAATTCAGGCTTTTCGAATTACCTTGTGTATTCGATCAACACACTTTGGATTTCACAACTGAACCATTAGAACCAACATCCGCAGAACACATAATTGGTAATCAAGCTGGCCGCCCTATCAAACAAAGCCTATTAGAAGATGGCAGCGCCAAATTAGACCGGTTTATTATTTCAAACCAGCAAAACTCCATTCAGTTAGCCTATGAAGATGAAGAAGGAAACATCAGTAAAATAGGTGGTTTTAAAAATGGCTGGATTCAAGCGCAATATCAATGGCGCTATCGAGTTGAAAAAAACAATGAGATTTTCTGGCTTTATGAAGAAGTAACGCTTAATGCCGCTTTGGTTGATGAAATCAAACAGGATGTGTTTTTAGCGCAACCGCCAGCCAGCACTTTTAACACTGCAAAAATATAAGCACCCAAACAAAAAAAGAAGCCCGTGGGCTTCTTTCATAAACAAATAATCTTCCAAAAAGCTCTAAAGGAAATTCTGGCAAGGCAGCTTATTCTTTCAGAGAAGGCGCATAGCTGGCCTATGTAACTGATCTGAAAGGTTAAGATAACGCCGTCAGTGTTTTCGCTCAGGGCTTTCCCTCAAACTATTTGGTTTCTTTAGCGCGAACCTGAATCCCCACTTCACGCAGATTTTTAGCTGGCACCTCACCCGGTGCTGCTGTCATCACACACGCAGCCGATTGTGTTTTCGGGAAAGCAATCACTTCACGAATACTGTCAGCGCCTGTCATCAGCATGATTAGGCGGTCTAAACCGAATGCCAAACCACCATGTGGTGGCGCACCAAATTGAAGAGCATCTAACAAGAAGCCAAACTTCTCTTGTTGCTCTTCTTCAGAGATTTTTAGAATTTCAAAAACCACTTTTTGCATTTCTTGATCGTGAATACGGATTGAACCGCCACCCAGTTCACAACCGTTTAGTACCATGTCATAAGCACGAGAAAGTGCATTAGCTGGGTCAGCTTTTAGTTCTTCTGGCGAGCAAGACGGCGCTGTGAATGGGTGGTGAATAGCGGTTAGACCGCCGTCTGAGGTTTCTTCAAACATTGGGAAATCAACCACCCATAAAGGTGCCCACTCTTTGGTTAGCATGTTTAGGTCAAGGCCTAGTTTCACACGTAAAGCACCAAGTGCTTCGTTTACGATGGTTTCTTTATCTGCACCGAAGAATACAATGTCGCCGTTTTTAGCTTCGATTTTTTCCATGATCTTCATGGTGTTGTCATCGCCAATGAATTTGATAATTGGCGATTGTAAACCTTCAACGCCTTTTTCAATTTCGTTGACTTTGATCCAAGCCAGACCTTTTGCACCATAAATACTTACATACTTAGTGTATTCATCAATCTGCTTACGGGAAAGCTCTGCACCGCCCGGCACTTTAAGGGCCGCAACGCGACCTTTAGGGTCTTTAGCTGGGCCTGCGAACACTTTAAATTCGATATCTTGTAGGAACTCAGCTACATCGACTAATTCCATAGGAATACGCAGATCAGGCTTATCCGAACCATAACGGCTCATGGCTTCGCTGTAAGGCATGTGCGGGAAGTCGCCTAGATCAATGTCTAGTTGCTCTTTAAAAATGGCTTTTGCCATGCTTTCAGCCGCACCCATGATATCGTCTTCATTGATGAAAGAAGCCTCCATATCAATTTGAGTGAACTCAGGCTGACGGTCAGCACGTAAATCTTCATCACGGAAGCATTTCGCTATTTGGTAATAACGATCAAAACCCGACACCATTAATAGCTGTTTAAATAGCTGTGGTGATTGAGGCAATGCAAAGAAAGAACCTTGGTGAGTACGGCTAGGTACCAAGTAATCACGAGCACCCTCAGGGGTTGCACGAGTTAGAATAGGGGTTTCGATATCCAAGAAGCCTTGCTGGTCTAGGATGTTACGAATTTGCATGGTCACTTTATGACGGAAGCGCAGGTTGTGCTGCATTTCGTCACGGCGTAAGTCCATGTAACGGTATTTTAAACGAACATCTTCACCCACTGGGCTGTAATCATCCAATGGGAACGGAGGCGTATTGGCCTTGTTTAAGATGTTGATCTCTTTACCTAGGATCTCGATCTTACCTGTGGTCATATTGTCGTTTTCACTACCAGCAGGACGCGGACGAACCAAACCTGTAACTTGAATAACGTATTCGCTACGAACGCTGTCAGCTGTATTGAAGGCTTCAACCGTATCTGGATCAAATACCACCTGAACCAGACCTTCACGATCACGTACATCTAAAAAGATAACGCCACCGTGGTCACGACGGCGGTGAACCCAGCCGCAAAAAGTTACGGTTTCTTGAACCAGTTTTTCTGTAATTTCACCACAGTAATGGCTGCGCATAGTGAATTCCCAAATATAGCAATTAAATGTATCGATTTATGTGTCAGCAAAAGCCGAGCTTCTGGCTGAAAATTTCTATCTAAATGTGGCACTTGGCCAACTATTTTAGTGCTCTCATGCAGTGATAATGCACCGATTATCACTGTGAATGTGGCCTTACTTTACCTAAAGCCGATCATTCTCATAATAAGGCAATAGGAGCCCTAATATAGCCTGATTTATCAAAAGGCGAGCATTATACCCATTTTGCACGAAATTCCGACATCTTGTGTGACCCTGCTATGCTTTATTTATGTAAGGAGGTTCCATGGCAAACGTTCATATCGACAATTTTGACCCTGATTTGATTAACGACCTCAAGGATGAGCTCGTCGAAAAGCGTCAAGGTTGCAACGATCACCTTCTAAGCCTTGAAAGCAAGCCTGATGACATCAATACCATTAACCTTCTATTTAGAGATGTCCACACAGTAAAAGGGGACCTTGGCATTATGGGTATTAGCCAATACCTATGCTTACTCCAAGCCATTGAAGATGTTTTAGATACCTTAAGAAAAAGCCAAAATCGATTAACACCCGCTCTGGGTGACGTATTGCTATTAAGTCTAGATCTCACATTTAATGAGTTAGACAGCTTTATTAATGGTGGAAATGAATTTGATAGCACCAATTATGATGATACGGCACATCTCATTAGTACCCTTGCCTCTTTAAAAGGCAATGAATACGATCAGCAAATAATTCTCATATTGGAAAAGCTCGCCCCAGAAACCATTCCGTTAGAAGAACTTGAAGAAGCACAACACAAACTTTATTTTACCGAAGACGAAATCAACGAAGAAGTATCATTCTTCTTGCAGCTTAGCCTTTTGGTTGATCAACGCAGCCCATATGGCCCAGGACGAACCGAACGTATGTTCTTGCTGGCTATGAATATGAATCAACTGGCAGGTAATCCTATCAATACACATCAACTTCAAGCCGCACTGTATTTGCATGATCTAGCCATGGCTTTTTTCCCAAAAGGCATGGCTGACAAAGCCAGCGCCCTTAGTCACAATGATTGGAAATGGATCAAAAGCCACGTAAAACTAGTGCATCGACTCATTAGTAGTTTTGAGGTTTGGCATGAAGCGTCTGAGATAATATTACACCACCATGAGCGATTAGACGGCAGTGGCTACCCCGAAGGCTTAAAAGAATTTGACATATGTGAAGGCGCAAAATTACTGGCCATTGTGGACACTTTTGAAGCCATTACCCAAACACGAACCTATCAACCCAGCCAACAAAGACCCATGGTACGCGCCATAATGGAAATAAATCAGCATGTTGGAACCTTATATTGCCCTAACTGGGTCGAGCACTTTAACCAAGCCGTTAAACGACTTCACATAAAAAAAGCTAAAAAATAGGCCTTTTTTAGCTTTTTTTGACTTTTTTACTTGCTACACTCTCCTACTTATTTGTATATTGCCAAGCACAATACAAAAACAATAAGGGCATAGCGATGGCAGCTAAAAAAACCGCAAAAAAAGCAACCGCAAAAAAAGCAACCGCAAAAAAAGCAACCGCTAAAAAAACGGTAGCTACTAAAAAAGCACCAGTTAAAAAAGCACCAGCTAAAAAGCTTACCGCCATTTCAGAACGTTATAACAAAACTCAGATTTTAAACGAAATTGCTGAATCAGCTGATTTAAGCAAAAAAGACGTTCAGTCTGTACTAGACAGTCTTGGAGACATCATTGAGCGCCACATTAAAAAACGTGCGGTTGGTGAGTTCGTTCTTCCTGGTCTACTAAAAATTCAAGCTGTTAAAAAACCAGCTAAGAAAGCCCGTAAAGGTACCAACCCATTTACTGGTGAAGAAACTACTTTCAAAGCGAAACCTGCTTCAATCGCAGTTAAAATTCGTCCATTGAAAAAACTAAAAGAAATGGCCGAGTAATCCGTCTATCTTTAAAAAGCGGGTTAAGTGTTTCACTTAACCCGCTTTTTTATGCCTAAAGGTTATTAATCTAATGCACAATCATGTACCTAGAGTTAATAAAAAATAAGTGCTTTTAATAGCCAAACAAGTATCGCAATGAAATTATCGACTCCTATTCTGCAGTGGCTCTGGTATCTTTCTAGCCCTATCTTTTTGCTTAGCATCCCTCAAGCGCTTTATTTGAAAAAAACAGCTCTACGCTTACCTGAAGCAACTGGTAACAACACCTTATATATAGGCGACCCTGATACTTATTTGAAAATACTGCATATTGGTGAATCCACCGTGGCAGGTGTGGGTGTAGAAACCCTGTCTCAAGGGATAAGTCATCATCTAACACATGAATTACACATCAACTCAAACGGCCAAGGTTTTCATTGTCATATGCAGGGCAACAACGGCATACGCATGACAGAGCTAAACCACCATTTATCGAAATACAAAGGAACGGCGGATTTAGCCATTGTGACAATGGGCGTAAACGACACAACCGGATTAACCAGTTTAAAAACATGGAAGACAGAAATTCAAAAAAGCATTAAATTACTACGACAAAAAGGGGCTCAGCACATCTTCTTTATGCAGGTACCCCCAATGGCTAAGTTTCCAGCATTGCCAGCCCCACTAAAATACCTATTAGGATTAAGAGCCGCCCTTTTAGATAAGCAATTACGAATAACATGTGAAAGCCAGAATTGCGTTCATTATGTATGCAGTGAACTACCGATTAGTAGCGAATTTATGGCAATAGACGGATATCATCCAAACGAATTAGGTTACAAGACATGGGCGCAACAAATTGCACCGCAAATACTCAAGCATTTGCGGTAAGATAACCTTTAATACATGGCGTCTGAATCGTTATCAGAAGGGGCTACAAACTTATCACTAAATAGTAAGGTCAGCTCATCTACCATTTTTTGTAAGTCTTCTTTTAAATATGGCTTAGCTTGAATCGCCCCCCAAACAGGTTTAGGCCACATTAGGTCACTCTCTTTGCGCACCACATGATGAATATGCAGTTGTGGCACAACATTGCCAAGTGCCGCAATATTCATACTATCCGCTTCAAAATAGTCCGATAAACGTTGGCTTACATAAGCTGATTCATCGGATTGTAAATAGCGCTCTTCTGTAGAAAGCTGGTATAACTCATTGGTACTGCCTCTACGTGGAACCAAAATAACCCAAGGAAACTGGGAATCATTCATAAGCAATACATCACAAAGCTTAAACTGACCTAACAGTACAGTATCTTGTTGAAGCTGTGGATCCAATTTGTACATAATGATGCTCCTAAATTCTTATGTCTATTTAACCAATAAGGGCCGCAAATATGCAATGGTTAAATTCAATTGAGCAAGCCCCAGATTCTATCTGGCAAAACTCATACCCATTTACTCAAAAAGCATTTATTCAAGCATTAGAGCAATACGGTTCGATTAATGCTCAAAGCGGCTGGCAAGGTCATTTTTTATACGATGAAAAACAAAATTTATTATTACCCAGTTTTTTAAAACAGCACTCCTATGGCGAATATGTGTTTGATTGGAGTTGGGCAGAAGCCTATTCTCGCCATGGATTAAACTATTACCCAAAATTAATTATAGCCGCTCCTTTCACCCCTGCTACTGGTCCAAGAATTATCTCCTCAGACTTAAACAGGGTTAATGGAGAATTACTAAGTACACAATTACAGCAACACTGTCATGAACAAAACCTAAGCGGTGTACATATATTGTTTTGCAACCAACAAGAAAGAGAATTACTAACCCATGAAAACTGGCACGAACGTAAAAGTGTGCAATTCCATTGGTTCAACTATGGCTATCAAAGCTTTGATGATTATCTTAGCCGCTTTAAATCCCGTAAACGCAAAGCCGTGAATAAAGAACGAAAAAGCATCCGCCAACAGCACATTGAAATTCGATGGTTAAATACTGAAAACTTAACATTAAACGATTGGCAGTTTTTTTATCAATGTTATCAAAGCACCTATCAAATGCGAGGCATGCAAGGCTACCTAACATTAAATAGCTTCAAACAAATGGGGCGTACCATGGGCGCACAAATGAAGTTTGTGTTTGCTTATCAAAACAATGAACCAATTGCTTGTGCTTTGTATTTTTGTGATGATAAAAATTTATATGGCCGCTATTGGGGTGCCATCAAAGACTTTGAAAACCTGCACTTTGAACTGTGTTATTACCAAGGCATAGAATACTGCATAGCTAATGGCCTAAGTCATTTTGACCCAGGTACTCAAGGGGAGCATAAAATCGCCCGTGGATTTGAACCGATATACACTCGCTCCTTACATTATTTAGTACATAAAGGGTTTCATGAAGCTGTAGGTGATTTTGTAAAAGAAGAGAGCAAATCCTTAGCACTATACAAACAAAGTTGTTACGAGGCATTGCCATTTAATGAGAAAAACATGCCAAACAAAAAGGATTAAGCACTCTTAGCATAAATAAGTCATAGTGGCGTTTTACAACAAATCATATTGTGATTACTGTTATAATTCTGTACTCAATCCATCAGAAATTTAAATAACCATAACAAGCACCTTGTCATTATTGAGGGTTATTTTCTTCAACATTAACAAGGCGACCACTAAAGATCGCCTCTTAAACCCTATTATACAGCCTTAATATTTGTTAAGACCACACCCCAGTTGCAGCCGTATCTTGCGCATAATCTTTAAACGTTTTTGCCGGACGTTGTAGAATAGTTTCAATAGTATTGGTGGTACTTTCATTACGGCCATCCAATACATTAACGAACAACTCATTAATCAACCACGCAATGTCTGCTGGCATGCCCTGCGCCTCAGCACCCTCTAAATAGGATTCAATCGGCACGGTTAACAACTGAATATCACGTTGTAGCATTTCAGCGGTCACATCGACACATTGAGCAAAGGATAATAACTCCGGTCCGGTGACTTCTAAAACCTGATTGCGCAATTCATCACGGGTTAATGCTGCCACGACCACGTCGGCAATGTCGTCAACATCAATAAATGGTTCTAATGCCATATGCTCGGGCAACACTAATTGACCGGCTTGAATGCCCTCAAGCATGAAACTTTCACTGAAATTTTGCATAAACCAACTGGCCCGTACGATGTTCCATTCTAAGGTGCTATTGATGACAACCTGTTCTGCATTTTGCGCTCCCTGCTCCCCACGACCAGAAAGTAGAACCAAATGATTGACCCCCATACTTTGTGCTAAATCCACAAACGCTTGGATATCGTTTTGCGCTTCGGGCACAGCCAGATCAGGATAATAAGTGACATAAACACTATGAATATCGGTTAAAGCTGGCTTCCATGTTTCTCGGTTTTCCCAATCAAATGGTATTTTACTGGTTCGAGATAATGCCCTCACTTGGCAACCCTGCTCCTGCAATGACGTTAGAACTCGACGGCCTGTCTTACCCGTTGCGCCAACCACTGCAATTAGATCTTGCTTCATATCATCACCCTCTTTTGTTTCAGTTTGTGGGGAACATCCCCTATTGAATTGACAGTTTAGAGTTAAATTGCTTGATGATTAATGCTCATAGATCTATATTTCTTTGCAGTTTATCCAAATAAGCGTGTAAGGAAGTGATTTTGAAAATTTCAACCACAAGGGAGTTTCCCATAGCAAGTGATACCCTTGGTGAAACCTTATATTCACTGCGTTTAAATGGAATGGTGTACGCTCAATCTGAGTTCACTGCTCCGTGGGGGGCCAAAATGCCGTCTATGGAAGGCCAAATGATGTTTCATATCGTCACCCAAGGAGGTGCGTGGTTAAGGTTTGATGATCACGACGATGTTTATATTCAACCCGGCGATTTAGTACTACTACCCAAAGGCGAAGGTCACTGCATTGCCAATGAGAAAACAACTCACTGCGAACCATTTTTTGACATTCCAGTGACTAAACTATCCGAGCGCTTTGAATTTATCCATTATGGCGGCGGTGGTGAAGCCACTTTTTTAACCTGCGGTATTTTAAATTTCGATCACATTGCAGGTAAAAAACTCATAGAACAACTGCCCACACTCATCCATATCAAAAGCGAAAACGGTCAACTTTCTACAAAACTGCAAACCTTGATTGAACTCATCGCCGAAGAAGCGACCATGTTAGGAACTGGCGGTGAAACAGTCGTAGCACACCTAGCGGATATTATTGTGATTCAGGCCATCCGGTATTGGATCGAACACTCACCCGAAGCCAACCTAGGTTGGGTTGGTGCGTTAAAAGACCCAAAAGTTGGTAAAGCATTAGCAATCATGCATGCACACCCTGAAACCCACTGGACTGTGGGTCAATTAGCTAGCCAAGCTGGCATGTCTCGATCAGGGTTTTCTGCTCGCTTCACTGAAGTAATAGGCACATCTGTCAAACAGTACCTAACAGAATGGCGTATGAACTTAGCGCGCATGAAAATTATGCAATCCTCTATTTCGCTAATGGATTTAGCCGAAGAACTGGGCTACACCTCCGAAGCGGCTTTCTCAAGAGCCTATAAACGAGTATTTGGTGTCCCTCCTTTGCGACAGAGCCGAAAAAGAATAACCGTTGAATAATAAAAAGACTTTCGTCGCCATTTTTATTCCATGAGGTTATTTCCAGATAAAATTTATAACTTACTATCATTAATATACAGAAGTTATTCATCAATTAGAGATACTTTCATAGTCGTCTAGACTATTAGAATGGACAATAAACTGCTCATCGTAGATGACTCCCGTGAGATCCATCTCATCCTAAAAAAACTGGTTAGCAAGCTGAATATCAATGTGTACAGCGCCTACAACGGCGAAGAATGCATTGAGCTATGCAAACGTCATTCTTTTTTTGTAATCTTTATGGATGTACAAATGCCAAGAATGGATGGCTTTGAAGCCTCCAAACTATTACGTCAAATACCTAGGTATCGCGTCACACCTATAGTGTTTATTACCGCATCCGATGGCGATAAACACTCCGAAATACAAGCCTATGAGGCAGGCGGTATTGACCATATAATCAAACCCATCAACCGCCATGTGGTCATGGGTAAGGTCAACATATTCCTTCAAATACACCAACAAAAAACACTATTGCGTGAAGAGTTACTGCGCAATCAACGCTTAAAAGAGCGCACAGCATTATTACTTAAAGCGGTGGGTGAAGGCGTACTTGGATTAAATCGAGACGGTATCATCACATTTGCTAACCCTGTTGCTCTTAATATTTTAAAGCGTAACCAAGAGCCCTTAGTGGGTGACTCCATTTTAAAGTATTTTATTTTTGATGATAACGGTGGATTTGTTGAAAACTGGGTCGACTGCCCCATCGAACAGCATTGTGCACAAGGGGAATGCTGGCGACAAGATATTGGTGTCTACTGGCGAAAAAATGACAAGCTCTATCCCGCTGAATACATTGCCACCCCCATAATAGAAGAAGGCATTTATAAAGGTGTCGTGATTGTATTCCAAGACATTACAAAACGCCGAGACATGGAAAAAAAGCTCATAGAGCTGGCACACAAAGATGGATTAACAGGATTATGTAATCGTTACATCACTCTTGAAATGTTAACTGAAACTATTTCTCATTCTAAACGGGAAAATTCAAAACTCGCTGTTTTATATATGGACCTTGATCGATTCAAAGGAATCAACGACAGTCTTGGTCACAGTACGGGGGATGAACTTTTAATCGCAACCGCAGGGCGGTTAAGCGCTTGCGTAAAAGAAACCGATATTGTTTGCAGAATGGGCGGTGATGAATTTGTCATTATACTCAAAGACATCGACACCCAAGAAAATGCCGCATCTGTGGCAAAACGCATTATCGAAAGTATCAAACAACCTTTCATACTGAATGAAAGCGAATGCCTTATTGGCATCAGCATTGGAATCTCTACCTTTCCAAATAATGCTGAAACAACCGATGAATTATTGAAAAAAGCCGACACAGCTTTATATGAATCAAAAAATAAAGGGCGCAGTTGTTATCATTTTTATCAGGTAGAACAATAACAAAACACTACTTAATTTACGTTAAAGTTTTAACCTAAGCCGTTTTTACCCCCCCCTCGCCAGCTCAGCGTGAGTTGACGCTACTACATTAATAGAGAATCAGAAAGACTTAGAAAAAAAGGGGTATTTTTAATAATTTTTTATGACATTCAGTCTAGAAAATATTGATAATATTTTTACACAATGTACTCAGAATTTATTATAAGGAATATTCTCTGTCCATCAAAATCACCTGAAAACCAGACCTGTTTAGATAACAAAATGCGGCATTCACGGGCCGCTATAAGCAAGTCGTTTCGATACTTCCATAAATGACGAGCGGCTCGTGGGGTGCCGCGAAGCAGGGTCCGAAACGCAGCCCCGAGAAAAGAAACCGTGCTGGCTTTGATTACTCAGCTAACTGCTATTGAGATAATTACCAGAAATTAGATGATGCTCATGCGTCAATCCCGTGCGGGCTCACTCTCACAAAGCAACATGGATTACCGCATAGGTGATAATGACAAGAAGCCACATCAAACCTCGGATGGCGCTTCGCTTATCCAAGCTACACATCACTCAAAAAATATTAACCCCATTCCTCCATATACCCCAAACACGCTCCCTCTGGATCATCCTGCGCAGTAATGGCACTGACCATTGCAATTGAATCCACTCCTGTGGCTTTTACTTGTGAAAAGCGTTCATCATGAATACCGCCAATGGCCACCATTGGAAAATCCTTCAGCAGCTTACGCCAAATGGTTAAACCATTAGCCCCTTGGGGAATCCAAGGCATGTCTTTGGTTTGAGTGGCGTACACAGGGCCGAACGCAATATAGGAAGGTTTAATGGTTTTTGCGCGAGCCACTTCGTAAAAACAATGGCTACTTAAACCTAGGCGTAAACCGGATTTTGCAATATGTTCTAAATCCGCATCGTCTATGTCTTCTTGCCCTAGGTGTACACCATAAGCACCGTATTCAATGGCCAATTGCCAGTAATCATTTATAAATAATTGGCAATTAAATTGTTTAGCGATATGCACTGCTTGCTGAATTTCATTTTTTAGATCATCACCGTTTAAGTCTTTTATACGTAGTTGAATGATTTTCACCCCTAAGGGTAATAAGCGGTTTAACCACTGGGCACGATCAACTATTGGATATAAGCCTAAATCATGTTTACAGGGCAAAAATGAAAGCTCGGTCTCGGCTTCTTTAACAAATACATTAGGTAATTCGTAAGGTACTTGAATGCTGTTACGTGTTTCTTGGCTTTCTTCTCTTACATTTAGCGTTTCAAACGGGGAAAGTTGCTCAAAGTTAAAGCCCCCAGTTTGTTTATCTAATTGATACGGGTTTTGCCAGCCAGCTTGCATAACCATTTTTGCCATGACTACGGCATCGGCCACTGTATGTTGTAGCGCACACGCACCTGCAATAAGTGACGCCATGGCACAACCTGTACCGCGATTAAATGTGTGATCGTATGTAATGTGTTCCAAGTGAAAATATTGCGTTTTAGATGCGTAAATATCCCGCGCAGGTGTATTTCCATGGCCACCTTTTAACAGCACGTGCTCTACTCCACAATCAAGCAGTGCTAACGCTAAATCCGCATGACTCATTTCTGGCGTGTATGGTATGCCAGAGCCTTTTAACAATAACTTGGCTTCATTAAGGTTGGGGGTTAATACATTAACTAAAGGCAATAAATACAGTAATGCCGATAAGCGTTCTGTGTGAATAACATTTACGTTATTTGCTTCTTCACTACTTGTTGCAATAACAGGGTCCAGAACCACTGTTTTATTTTGCATAATTGGGTGAGCCGCTAACGTTTTAGCAATATCTAAATTGGGCACCATGCCTATTTTAATTACACTAAACACATCTTGTTTAGCCAGTGCATCTAACTGACTTTTGAATGCATTTGCATCAACGGCGTTAATGGCAAAAAAATCCCGTTGATTTTGGGATGTAGTGGCCGTGATACAACTGGCGCAATGGACATTCAAAACCGAAAGGGCCCTTTGATCCATGGCAATGCCTGACATGGCTAAAGGATCATGAGCTGAAATACTCAATACAGCAGGTTTCATGTTTATTCCTCTAAATGCCAAAACGGTTGCCCAACCACTGCTGTACTGGCTTGGGCTTTTTGTTGCTCTTGCATACAACCGGCCTCGTAAGCCAATCGCCCTGCCTCAATACCGTGTTTAAACGCCTTGGACATTTTAATACTGTCTTGGGCTTTTGCCACGGCGGTATTCAGTAATACCCCATCAAAGCCTAATTCCATGGCGTGTGCTGCATGGCTGGGCTTACCAATGCCCGCATCCACAATCAGTGGCACATTGGGAAAGCGTTCACGTAATAGGGTTAGCGCGTAAGGATTCATTAATCCTTTACCTGTACCAATAGGTGCGCCCCACGGCATTAAAATATTACAACCCACTTCTAATAATTTTTCGCAAAGGATTAAATCGTCGGTGCAATAAGGAAATACTTCAAACCCTTGTTGGATGAGTTCTTTCGCCGCTTCTACTAATTGAAACGGATCAGGCTGTAAGGTGTAATCATCCCCAATGACTTCAAGTTTTACCCAATTGGTTTTAAATAATTCACGCGCCATTTGTGCGGTAAGTATTGCCTCTTTGGCGTTATGACAACCTGCTGTGTTAGGTAATAAATAACGATTGTTTTGTTGAAAGCTTTGCAAAAACTCCCAAAACACTTGGTTATCACTGCCCCCTGCGCTTTGCCTGCGCAGGGATACCGTAATGATTTGCGAGCCAGAGGCGTCGATGGATTGCTGCATGATCTCAGGTGAGTCATACATGGCGGTGCCGATTAAAAAACGGCTGTCTAGGGTTTTACCTGCAATGTGCCACATTTGAATCTCCTGTTAGCCACCGACCACGGCAGTAAGCATTTCGATTTGATCCCCTTCATGAATAATTAGGGTTTCATAATCACTTTTGTGAACCAAGGTTTGATTCACCGCCACCACAGCTTGTTCAATGGATAAACCTTTAGTCAGGTTTGAATCGGTTAACAATGCACTAAGCGTATGCGTATTTGGCAACTCAACGGTTTGTCCATTAAATACAATTTTCATATTCAGCCTGCATTAAGTGTTGTTGTGTGTTGAACCCCAATTCCTGTAACGCTTTTGCCACCACAGCTGGGGCCAATAAATACCCATGACGGTACAAACCATTGATACGCGTTAATCCTGCTTGATGGTCAATCACAGGTTGATGATCCAAGGTGGCAGGTCGTACGTTGGTGTCTAGCCCTAAAATACGCGCCTCGGCAAAACCCGAATGCACACTAAAAGCGGCAGATAATAATTCCAAGGTGGAACGTACACTCATGGGCCCAGTATCGTCCGACTGTATTTCGGTGGCACCTATCATGTATTTTTGATTTTCCCGCGGCACTATATAAATGCGATATCTTGGGTGCATGACGCGCACCATGCGCTCGATATTTACCTGCGGTGCGTGCACCGTAATTACTTCACCACGTACACCGTGTAAGCCATTAATATCGTGTTTGGCTGCCAAACCACGACAATCAAACACCCAATCAAAGGTTTCATCATTCACCTTATATGCGGATAATTTATCCGCCTTTCTGGCATGCCAATGGCTGTTGCTTTTTAAGCTTTGATGCAATGCATTAAGGGCTTGATGGGCGTCCACTTGAGCTTCGTTTTGAAGCAGTAACGAGGTGCCTAAAGGTTTTAATTCGCGCTCTAAAGATTGCGAATGTACAACCTCACACTGCTGGGAAAAATTGCCCCCTAGTTTATTTTTTAAGGTACTTAAAAGTTGATTAAACACCCCTTCATCTTGACGATGACACACCACCAGTGTGCCATTGTCGCGATGAAAAATATTCCCCCCAAGTGCCGCAATAATTTGCGGCCATAACGCAATGGAGTGCATGCCTAGTTGATAGATATGATCATTGGCGCTTTCTAATTCCGCCATGGGGGCGAGCATACCCGCAGCCGTAAACGAGCAACTTTTTTTGTGTTCGTCTGGTTCATAAATATGAATCTCACACCCAAGTTGCTGCAAATGCCATGCAGTTAAACTGCCACTAATCCCTGCCCCAACGATGGCGACCTTTTTGGTGTATCCATCTGCTAGGTTCATGGTTAGGCGTCCTCGGTTTGCGCTTTTTTACTTGGCACGTAAACCTCGCTGCCCAGTGCTTTAAATTCCGCACTTTTTTCTGCCATACCTTGTTTAATGGCTTCTGGGCTAAAGTCTTTCGAGTAGTCTCGTACTTCTTGCGAGATTTTCATAGAGCAAAATTTCGGCCCACACATGGAACAAAAATGCGCTACTTTTGCGCTGTCTTTAGGTAAGGTTTCGTCGTGATATTCACGGGCGGTGTCTGGGTCTAAACCTAGGTTGAATTGATCTTCCCAACGAAATTCAAAACGGGCTTTTGACATCATGTCGTCGCGGTAACGAGCCCCCGGATGACCTTTAGCAATATCCGCTGCGTGAGCCGCCAGCTTATAAGTGATAATGCCTACTTTTACATCATCACGGTTGGGTAAACCTAGGTGCTCTTTTGGTGTGACATAACACAACATGGCACAGCCAAACCAACCGATCATAGCTGCACCAATACCAGAGGTAATGTGATCATAACCCGGTGCAATGTCCGTGGTGAGTGGCCCTAACGTATAGAAAGGGGCTTCGTCACAGCATTCTAGCTGTTTATCCATGTTGGCTTGAATCATGTGCATAGGCACATGACCTGGGCCTTCAATCATCACTTGCACGTCGTGCTTCCACGCGATTTGCGTTAATTCACCTAAGGTTTCGAGTTCGGCAAATTGGGCTGCGTCGTTGGCATCTGCTTGGGAACCCGGGCGCAGGCCATCCCCTAATGAAAAACTCACGTCGTAGGTTTTCATGATTTCGCAAATGTCTTCAAAGTGCTCATACAAAAAGCTTTCTTTGTGGTGTGCGATACACCATTTCGCCATGATAGAACCACCACGGCTCACAATACCTGTGACGCGGTCAGCGGTTAACGGCACATGGGCCAAACGAATACCAGCGTGAATGGTAAAGTAATCCACGCCCTGCTCTGCTTGCTCGATTAACGTATCGCGGAAAATTTCCCATGTTAAATCTTCAGCAATGCCGTTTACTTTTTCTAGCGCTTGATACAAAGGCACTGTACCAATGGGTACAGGGGAATTACGGATAATGTAATCGCGGGTACTGTGAATGTGTTTACCGGTGGATAAATCCATTACGGTATCGCCACCCCAACGGGTAGACCAAACAAGTTTTTCAACTTCTTCTTCAATAGACGACGTTAACGCACTATTACCAATATTGGCGTTTACTTTAACCAAAAAGTTACGGCCAATAATCATGGGCTCTAACTCTGGGTGATTAATGTTGGCTGGAATAATGGCGCGACCGCGAGCAATTTCGTCACGTACAAATTCAGCGGTGATTGTCTGTGGAATAGCCGCCCCCATTGGGTTGCCTTTTAAACGGGCTTCACGCTCTGGGGTAGTGAATTCATTGATCAAGGCTTCGCGTTTTTGGTTTTCACGCAATGCCACGTACTCCATTTCAGCGGTAATAATGCCTTGGCGCGCGTAATGCAATTGGCTAACATTTTTACCTGCTTTTGCACGACGAGGTTGACGTTGTAGGTGCGGATTATAAAACTGAAAGGCTTTGTATGAATCGTCTATGCCGTTATCTTCTGGCTTGGTATCACGGCCTTCGTAGGTTTCGCTATCTTGGCGCTCTTCAATCCATTTGTTACGTGGGCTGGTATCAATACCCTTGTGTACATCCACCTCGGCATTCACATCCGTATACGGGCCAGAGGTATCGTAAAGGGTAATGTCCGTACCGTCGGTTAAATTCACCTTACGCATGGGCACGCGCACATCTGGGCGGGTTTCGCTTTGAATATACACTTTTTCGCTGCCCGGTAATGGAGTGCGAGTGATCAGGTCTGGATTTACATTGGCAAGCTGAGCCGCTTGAATGGAGTTGTTATCAGATTGCATAGTGGGTCCTTATTTGAGTTAAGTCACCACTAACAAGGACGTGTGAGCACCTATTGCAAGAGCAATAGATTCAATGGGTTTATACAATGCACACGGATTTTGGGTGCACAACCAGAAATAAACCACGCTCATTCCTACGCCGATGCTAGTCGGATCAGGTTCAACGGGTAAAGTCTCAGCTAAGCAATATGCTTGGCACCCCGTGAGCTGTGGGTATGATACGGGATTTAGGGGCAAGGGAGAAGTAGAGGTTAATATTTAAGGCCAGCCGTACCTCGTAAGGATATCCGAAACCAACTTTCTAGTATTTGACTAAGCCATATTTTTATATTTATTTTGATATTTCAATAAATGATGCATCTGTACAAGAGTTTGAATCATAATTATATAGTCTGACTTTCATGCCCGTTGATAGTGCTGTTAACGCTGTAGAATAAGCTCTTGCATGAGATTCTTTGTTTGGGGCTGCACTAGCTGGAAAGAATATAATATTACGTGCACAATCAACTAAAGACGAATCAACGGTAACTGCGAATGTATCGACATTGCTAGAAATGTTAGCAACTTTAAGAACCGTTGCACCATTTGCAATATCTCCCGCATATGCATTGAAACATAATCCCAAAAGTAATAAAGGCGATAAGACTTTTTTCATAAATTTCTCTTAAATGTACACTTTTCACTGGCAAGCAGTGACTTAGTAATAGTTAAATCTCAATTAACATTCGCAAGCCGATTATCATGAATGCTATTGCTATCAAGATGGATGCATAATCAACCTTTCTCAGTTAAGTCACCACTAATAACTACACGATAGCATCAGCTAAATTAAAAGAGTTCAACGGGTAAAGTATCAGCTAAGCATATTTGCTTAGCACTTCGTGAACTGGGGGGATGATACGTGATTATGGAGAATTAGGGCAAGGGGGGATTGAAACTGCGACTTTATTCGATCAGTTCATCGCATGCCCACAAGGGGCACGCCGATCCCACAATGCTTCAGTACCAACCACAAACCAAGCACGAAACGATAACATATTGCGGCATTCACGAGCCGCTACAACCAAAGCGTCCCGATCACCCTATTAGAGGCGAGCGGTTCGTGCGGCGCCGCGAAGCAGGGTCCGGGATGCAATCCCGAGAAAAGAAACCGTGCTGGCATTAATGCTCCAGATATGAAAAGCCTAAATAGTTATTGGTGAAAAAATTACGCACTTGCAATATTGTCGAAATAATACCCACAAGGGGCACGCCGAGTTCGACCTACTAATATGGATTACCACCAACACAGTAATAACAAATCACCCTGAACTTTCCCCACAAACCCTGATCAAAATACCACCAATACAAAAGACCCACCCAAAGGACCCATCATGAAATCCCTATTCATCATGCTCGGCACGGCTGCCCTCACCTTTGTACTACTAAAACCCAGCATCCAAAGCGCCAATGCCGAAATCAACCCATTCCCGTTACCTGAATTCACCCAAACCGAACAAAACCAATGGCTCAAATCCAAGCCGTTAAACGTCGAAGAATTAAAAGGTAAAGTGTTATTAGTGGATATTTGGACCTTTGCCTGCTGGAACTGCTACCGCAGCTTTCCTTGGCTCAACCAATTAGAAGCCTCACTGCATAACCAAGATTTTCAAGTAATTGGCATTCACACACCTGAGTTCGATTACGAGAAAAAGCGCAGTGCGGTACTGGCTAAAATGAGTGAGTTTGAACTTGATCATCCGGTTATGATGGATAACGACTTTAAATACTGGAAACGCCTTAACAACCAATATTGGCCCACTTACTATTTAGTCGATAAAAAAGGCATGGTGCGCTATCGCTTTATAGGTGAAACCCATGCAAATACCAATAAAGCCGCACAAATTAGTTCAGCTATCGCAATACTACTAAAAGAATAGCGCCAATTTCGCAACAATCCGTTATATAGACATGATTGCCACCATGGTTTATGTTGCGTTCACAAAATAAAAATAAGAGATACAACATGTCATCTGAACACTTTGATGCACTCATCATAGGTGCAGGTTTGTCTGGCATCAGCATGGCTTGCCATTTAAAACAACAGTGCCCTAATAAATCCTTTGCCATTTTAGAACGTCGCCAAGCCATCGGTGGTACTTGGGATTTATTCCGTTATCCGGGAATTCGCTCCGACAGTGACATGGCCAGTTTTGGTTTTGATTTTCGCCCTTGGGATGGTTTAAGTGTATTAGCCAATGGTGGCGATATTCGTGAATATATTAATGAAACTGCTCGCGAATTTGAAGTGGATGGCAAGGTTCATTTTGGATTAAAAACCACCCAAGCAAACTGGGATAGCCAACAAAATATATGGCAAGTGACCACCATCAACGAAGCCACTCAAGAAACCATTCAATATACCTGTGACTTTTTAATACCCTGTACCGGATATTACAATTATGATCAGGGTTTTCTACCTGAATTTAAGGGCTATAACGACTTTAAGGGTGACATAATTCATCCACAAAAATGGCCAGAGAATTTAGATTACGCCGAAAAAAATGTCGTCATCATTGGTAGTGGTGCCACAGCGGTAACATTAGTGCCCGCCATGGCCGATAAAACCAAACACATCACCATGTTACAGCGTTCCCCTTCTTATGTGTTTACCGTTCCCTCCATTGATAAATTTTCCGGATTATTGAAGAAGTTTCTACCTAACAAAGTGGTGTTCTCATTTGCGCGTAAGCGTAATATTTTTTTACAGCGAACTTTTTTTAAAGCAGCAAAACGCTGGCCAGAATTTATTCGTAAACTTGCTATTCGTGGGGTGAAACGTCAAACAAAAGGTAAAGTAGATTTAAACCATTTTAGTCCTAACTATAAACCTTGGGATCAACGCATGTGTGCGGTACCCGATGGCGATTTATTCAAAGCTATTTTAAATGGCCAAGCCAGTGTGGTCACAGACCATATTGATCACTTTACAGAAACAGGAATTCAACTGAAATCTGGTAAGCATCTTGATGCCGATATAATCGTTACCGCTACTGGCTTAAACATTCAGTTATTAGGAGGTATGAGTCTCTATAAAGACGGACAAAAAGTCGAATTAAATAATTTAATGACATACAAAGCTGTACTAGCTGAAAACATGCCAAACATTGCTTGGATTTTTGGTTATACCAATTCATCTTGGACGTTAAAAGCAGATATTTCTGCTGCTTATGTATGCCGATTATTTAACTACATGGATGAAAATAATTTTTGTGTGGTCGTTCCAGAAAACAAATCCGAACAAAGCTTAGACGAAACCATTATGGATGATATGCAATCAGGCTACATTCAAAGAGCCAAAGATGTTCTACCAAAACAAGGTGCTAACCACCCTTGGCGTGTTTTAAATAAATACGAAGTGGACAAACAAACTCTGACTCACGACCCAATTGAAGATGGTATCGTGAAATTTTATACAAAAAACCAAACCGCTCAGCAAACTGATTTAACCAAAGCCAGTTAATCCACACTGGCTTTTGCTAAATCATCCATCATGGCTTTTAAAAAACGTGCTGCTTCACCGCCGGTGACGGCACGGTGATCAAACGTCACAGATAACGGCAATATGGCATGCACCACGGGCTGCCTTTCAAACGCCACCACTTCGTCTCTTATGCCTCCTGCACCCACTATCGTCACCTGAGGCGGCAATACAACCGGATTAGCATGTTTACCCGCTAGAGTACCAAAGTTACTTAGAGTAATGGTGGCACCTTGCATTTCTTGTGGGGGGATTTTTCGGCTTTTCACTGCCGCTCGTAGCGCATCTAACCCTTCACGTAAATCGTCTAAACTGCGTTTAGAGATATTTCTAAGTACCGGTACAAACAGACCTTGTCCGGTATCCACTGCTATGCCTAAATCAATCTGTGTTAATAATCGTCTTGATAGTTGTTCCCCATCAAACCACACATTCATACTAGGCTCAGCTTCACATGCAACTGCAATGGCGTGAACCAAACGCATGGTTATGTCTTGCTGTGGATTGTCGCTTGTGAACCAAGCGTGAACATCCACATCATCATGTAATGTTACAGGCACGACTTGCGCATGGGAGGCGGCCATGTTTTTTGCCATGGCTTTACGTACCCCTTTTAGGGATTCACTATGGCCTTTATCAGAGTTCAGCTGCGCTGCTTTTTCTATATCATTTGCGGTGATTCGACCGTCTTCACCTGTGGCCTTAACATGAGTTAAATCAACCTCAAGCCGTTTAGCCAAGGCTCGAACACTAGGAGTGGCTTTGATAGCTGCTTGATTCTGTTGGTTATGGGCACTGCCAACTATGAAGTCATCTTTGCTTTCTTGTTTTGCACCTAACGATAAGTCACCAACCACTGTACCAGAGTCGTCTTTCTCTCCTTCGTATTCTACTAACGGCTCGCCTATGTGTACCACATCCCCTGCTTCTCCAAACAACGCACAAATCACACCGGATTGGGGAGAAGGTACTTCAACAATGGCTTTGGCGGTTTCTACACTGACCATAAGCTGATCTTCTTTTATGCTGTCGCCTACTTTTACATGCCATTCAACAATTTCGGCTTCGCTTAAACCTTCACCTAAATCAGGTAATTTAAAATATTTCATTAGGCTTCCTTTTATTGAAAATTTTTATTGGTTCATGCTTTTTGATGGGTTACGGCATTCATGTGACTCAGGCCTAACCCATCCTACATATCTCTAATACATTAATTTTTGACAAGGTCACTTCGTGGCTGATTTATTCAACACTTTGCTGGAGGGCATCTCTCATCTCCCAGTCCATATTCCACATCTTACATACATTACCCCAAACTCCTGCCTTACTCTTTAAAACACTTATCCACCGCCGCTACGATGTCATTACTGTTAGGCAAATAATAATGCTCGTTTTTAAAATACGGCATGTGCGTATCAAAGCCTGTTACTCTTTGTACGGGTGACAATAAATTTAAAAAACATTTTTCACTTATTTGTGCGGCGATTTCTGCACCAACACCAAATGAGCGGGCCGCTTCATGGACAATGACACAACGGCCAGTGCTCACAACCGATGCGATTATAGTGCGCATGTCCAAAGGTTTAATGGTGGCCACATCAATCACTTCTGCTGAAATCCCTTTTTCAGCCAGTTTATCCGCCGCTTCTAACGTGTCTGCAATGCACGCTCCCCAACTAATTAAGCTCACGTCTGTGCCTTGGCGCAAGGTAAAACAGGTATCTAATGGTAATGCTTCTCCATTGTTATTAATGGTTTGTTTGCTACCACGATAAATCCGCTTTGGCTCTAAAAACACCACAGGGTCAGGATTACGAATGGCCGCTAACAGCAAACCATAAGCCCGTGCTGGGGAGGATGGAATCACCACACGAATACCCGGTGTGTGTGCAATGAGTGCTTCGGTACTTTCGCTATGGTGTTCAGGCGCATGTATGCCGCCGCCATAGGGCGCACGTAATACCATTGGGCAACTCATACGACCACGGGTGCGATTACGTAAACGAGCAGCATGACAAAATAAATGCTCAAACGCAGGAAATATGAAACCCATAAACTGAATTTCGGCCACAGGCTTTAAGCCCTGTGAAGCCATGCCTACGGTCATACCAGAGATAAGTGCTTCGGCTAACGGCGTATCCATTACCCGTTTAAATCCGAATTTTTCTTTTAATCCTGTGGTTGCACGAAACACTCCGCCATTGGTGCCTACGTCTTCACCAAGCACGACCACAGATTCGTCATGGTCCATTTCATAATGCAGCGCAAGGTTAACCGCTTCGAGTAAAACACTGTCAACTGGTTTTGATTGATTCATATTGTTAGCAACAGACATTATCTACCTCCACCTTAGTAAGACGATTGACGGGATAGTTTATCCGCCAATAAATCCAGTTGTTCATTCATAACCTCTGGCCAATCTTGATAGAGGTAATCGAACATACTTTCTGGTGTGTCTTTTTCCGTTTTTAAATACGTTTCAACGGCTTTATCTACTTCGTCACCACATTGGCTTTGCCATGATTGTTCTTTTTCGCTATCCCATAGTTTTAAATTCACTAACGCATTTTGCAGGCGCTTGATGGGTTCGTTTTTCCACGCTTCTTTTACTTCTTCATTAGGACGATAACGAGAAGCATCATCTGCCGTGGTGTGATCACACAAGCGATAGCTCATGGCTTCGATTAATGTGGCCCCTTTGTGTTGTTGGGCACGCTGACGAGCCTCTAACATGGCTTGGTAAATAGCTAACACATCATTACCATCCACTTGCACGCCATAAATACCCGCTCCAATGGCTTTTTGCGCAAGAGTGGGCGCGCCGCATTGAATTTCCCGCGGAACCGATATGGCGTATTGGTTATTATTCACTAACACCACCATGGGTAATTGCCACGCCCCCGCTACATTTAACGCTTCAAAAAAATCCCCTTTCGAGGTACCACCATCCCCTATGGTCGTTACGGCGAGTTGGTCTTGGTTTTTAATTCTAAGGGCAGCGGCTGCGCCTGCAGCATGGGTAATTTGAGTGGCGATAGGCACGCAAACAGGGAAGTCTTGCTGAGGCCCTTTGGCCGAACCACGTTCATCGCCGCCCCAATATAAAAGTAGGTCACTCATTTCATGGCCACGCAGTAAATGGGCTCCATGATCACGATAATACGGCACAAATACATCGTCTTTTTGCAGTGACATTCCAATGGCCACACCAAATGCTTCTTGCCCTAGGCTCGATGGATATGTGCCCATTTGCCCTGTACGCTGTAATGCAATGGCTTTTGAATCAAACACGCGAGTGCGCACCATGTTTTTATACGATTGCACCAGCCATTCATCACTGGCAAAGTCAGGACGCTCGCTTAGCCAATTGCCTTCAGCATCTAAAAATTGAATTTTCTGCAGACTAAAATCCATAAAATGGGAGTGGCCTTGCTCGGCTACATACGGTTGATTTAGTGCTTTCATACTGCCTCCTGAATCCAATCACGATGTTGGTTTGAGCCATACAATATTTGTTCGGCCATTTCGTTAGCAATAAAGTTACACGGTGCATTTTTTTGTTTAGAAAGCACAAAGATTTTATTGAGGGTGTCTTTGAGTTTATGAATTTCCCTTTCGATTTCTTTATGGCCCATACCTCGAAAACAAGAAGACGCAAACACTAGCCCCCCACTATTAATCACATAATCGGGCGCGTATAAAATGCCCATGTCATGAAGTGTTAAAGCAAGTTCATCTTGGGCCAATTGATTATTTGCACATCCGGCGATGATTTTACAATTGAGTTTTCCGACGGTTTCCGCATTAATGGCACCACCTAATCCACAGGGGCTATACACATCACAAACCTGAGAGTAGATATCATCAACTGAAACCACTTTTGCGTTGAACAACTGCTGGGCTAACTGTGTTTTTTGCTCATCCACATCACATACAATAAGTTTGCATCCTGCTTTATGTAGGTGATCTGCTAGCGCAAACCCTACATGCCCTAACCCTTGAATTGCGACTGTAACCCCAGAAAGTGATTGGTTCATTTTAAACCGAACTGCGCATTCAACCCCCAATAACATGCCATAGGCAGTTGAAGGTGAAGGGTCTCCAATATTGCTAGAGCTGCTGACAAATGTGGTTTGTGCGCGCATGACATCCATATCACTCACTTGCGTACCACTGTCCATCGCACTGATGTATCTTCCACCCAGTGTTTCTACAAATTGGCCAAATAATTTGAATAAATGCTCACGATCAAACTCCCCTTGGGGTTTCATAATGACCGCTTTACCACCCCCATGAGGCACGCGAGCTAAGGCTGCTTTGTAAGTCATGCCTTTTGCTAAACGCATGGCATCTTCAATGGCATCTTGCTCACTGCTGTATTCAATGAAGCGACAACCACCCAGTGCGGGGCCTAAACGTAGATTATGTAATGCCACAACAGCATTAAGAGATTCTTTCTGGCAAAAGTGCAGCTCTTGCACAGAATGGGCGTGCATAGATGAAAACATCAGTCGATCTCCCTTGTGAGGCTTACGACAACATGTAAAAAGTAACAGGGTTAGCTGTGTATCCCTTTTGGGGATACTTTGAGTTTAGCTAAAATAAACCGGAAAAGTACGGCAAAAACGGCCATACAAATGAAATACTTCTAAGCAGAGAATTATAAGATTTACAAAGAATATCAAGATGACCATAAAGCGAGGGGGAAGTAACCCTTTACCCATATCTAACCTGTAGCACAGGCCCTTCCCTAAAATACGTATCATTCATGATTTGTAAAACAATAGCAGCATCTTTAGGGTAAGCTTCACAAAACTGTAGTTTTGATACAACACACTGCTCATTCAAGTTCCTTTGTATTATGGGCGCACCTAAAAAGAAAGTTCACCTCCCATTTTTAGGGCACAGAAATTGCTCCATATAAATTAGCCAGTAAAACCTCAATTAATACAGGCATTTATAACAAAATGAGCCAACTAGATCTGAGCGAATTCATACAAAAACATACCTTAGGCAGTGAATTTACCGCTCAAGCCATAGAATATTTTGTGCCTTTAGCACAAGAATTGGCCAATCTGCACCAAAATAAACAACAGTCAATTATAGTGGGCATTAACGGTGCGCAAGGTTCAGGAAAGAGTACGCTCTCTGAGCTACTGGTTGAAATTTTAGAGAGAAAATACAAGCTAAATGCTGTCACATTATCATTGGATGACTTTTATTACCGTCGCGATGAGCGAAAACAGCTAGCAAACTCAATACACCCCCTATTGGAAACTCGAGGTGTGCCGGGAACCCATGATGTTTCGCTCGCCAATGAAACATTGAATGCACTGGTGCACCACAATGGACCAGAAAGTACCTTTATTCCGAGATTCAACAAAGCCATAGATGATCGCTACGAGCAATCACAATGGAGTGAAGTGACACAAGCACCAGACATTATCATTTTTGAAGGCTGGTGCGTGGGTGCTATTGCTCAGCAAGCGGAGGAGCTTAAGGCTCCGGTTAACTCACTGGAAACCAATGAAGATAAAGATGCCATCTGGCGCAGCTACGTTAATTTGCAATTAACTGAGCAATATCAAACACTATTTGATCGTTTTGATTGTACCGTCATGTTGCAAGCACCTAGCTTCCAATGTGTATTCAAATGGCGACTAGAACAAGAAGAAAAACTCATAGCCAGCTTAGGTGATGCGAATAAGGCTCGAACTATGTCACCTGAAGCCATCGAACGTTTTATTCAGCACTACCAACGCATCACTGAGCACGTGTTAAATACACTACCAAACACGGCTGAATATGTTTTCAAATTAAACAGTAATAGAAAAATTGAGGCACGGGTTAAGGCCAATGGGTTTAATCCGTTAAATGTAAACGCACTGATTTTTACTGACCTTGATGGCTCATTACTCGATCACCATACATACTCCCATGATGCAGCAATCAGCACGTTAGAGTTTTGCCAGCAAAATTCCATTGCTGTTATGCCTTGCAGCAGTAAAACACAACATGAAATAGAGCAACTTCGCCGAGTATTGAATAATCACCACCCTTTTATAATTGAAAATGGTGCCGCTGTTTTTATTCCCATTGGATATTTTGCTGAGCAACCCGCTGATACCGAAGTGGTTGGAAAATACTGGGTAAAACATTTTGTTAACCCCCATGCTCACTGGATGAAAATATTAAATTCTGTACGCAGTGAGTTTGAAGGGTTATTTCAATCATTCTCAAGTATGACACTAGACGATATTGCAAATGCCACAGGATTATCACTAGAACAATCACAATTAGCAGCACAGCGGCAATTTGGTGAGCCCATTTTATGGCAAGGTGATGAAGTTGAAAAATCAAGATTCATAAATACCATCACTGATAAAGGTGCCACCATATTACAAGGAGGCCGCTTCATTCATATTTGTGGTGATGCGAATAAAGGAAAAGCGTTAATATGGCTTAGCAATACATTTCAACAAATGCATAGCACACCCTATTCGAGCATCGCCATTGGTGATAGCCATAATGATATACAAATGCTCGACATGGCTGACTATGCGCTGATTATTCGCTCACCGGTTCACGATATACCCGTATTATCACGGGTTGATCATATTTATATTTCAGATGATTTTGGCCCTATCGGATGGGGACAAGGTGTACATCATATTTTAGATGATCTTTTTGATCATGAAACATCACCAGTAACAGGGGAACTCCATGGCTGATTTTTATCAGAATGGCATCATTACGACACTGCATAATTTAACGGATCGCCACATTGCAGATTTAGAGAACGATCTGGTTTCATTCAGTAAACAACGACCAATAGGCTTGCTTTTACCATCTTTATTTTCTGAACTTGAAGGTGAGGCATTACCAAAAATTATTGATCAGATAAAACACATACCTTATTTAAGCGAAATCGTCATTGGTTTAGATCGCGCAGATGAAGAGCAATACAAACATGCATTAAAGTTTTTCTCTGATCTGCCTCAACACCACAGAGTACTTTGGAATGATGGCCCACGATTAAAAGCATTAGACGCTGAGTTACAACAATTAGGGTTAGCGCCAAAAGAAATGGGGAAAGGCCGAAATGTGTGGTACTGCATGGGTTACATTTTAGCATCTGGTAAAACAGAATCCATCGCACTGCACGATTGTGACATAGTCACCTACAATAGTGAGTTACTCGCCCGCTTAGTCTACCCTGTTGCTAATCCTCAATTTAATTATGAATTCTGTAAAGGTTATTACGCCCGTATTGCTGATGGAAAACTAAATGGGCGAGTTAGTCGATTACTCGTCACACCATTACTAAGAGCGCTTAAATCCGTTGTCAAAGATAATGACGAATATCTAAATTATATGGATAGCTTCCGCTACCCACTAGCCGGTGAATTTTCATTTAGACGAGATGTGTTAAATGATATTCGCATTCCAAGTGATTGGGGGCTAGAAATTGGCGTGCTATCTGAAATGCATAGAAACTATGCAAACAATCGTTTATGCCAAGTAGACATTGCCAAGGTATACGACCACAAGCACCAAGATCTATCGTTAAGTGATCAACAAGCTGGGCTATCAAAAATGTCCATTGATATTGCAAAAGCTTTGTTCAGAAAACTAGCGACCAAAGGCACTGTCTTCAATGAAGAAACATTCAGAACAGTCAAAGCCAGTTATTTCCGTATTGCTTTAGATTTTGTGGAAACTTACCGAAATGATGCCATTATGAATGGTTTAAAATTTGATATTCACCAAGAAGAAAAAGCAGTAGAAATGTTTGCTAAAAATATCATGGATGCTGGTAAGCGCTTCTTAGACAACCCTATGGAAACCCCATTCATTCCAAGCTGGAACCGTGTGCAAAGTGCTGTACCCGATATTTTTGAGCGACTATATGAAGCCGTAGAAGAAGATAATAAAGAATTTACTTCACAGTTATAGGCCAGATTATGTTAACCGGAAAAACACTGGAATTACTGGAAAATAAAATACTGCATCACTTACAAGCTATTTATGGTGATGCTAAAACCGATTCTGAATTAAATGAGCTAACCCAAGAGCTCATTGACATTATGGGTTTCCAGCAACACTACGAGGCCGTATCGCCACACCAAAATTACTGGACAGAACAAGATGTAACCGTCATTACATATGGTCACTCTATTCAAAAAGAAGACGAACCGCCGCTACATACTTTACATGGTTTTTTAAACGATTATTTAAAACAGAGCATTAACTCTGTTCATATTTTGCCGTTTTTTCCATTCAGTGCTGACGATGGCTTTGCCGTTTGTGATTATTATGAAATCAATCCAACACTTGGTCATTGGCAAGATATAGAAAACATAGCTAGCGAATATAGGCTAATGGCTGACCTAGTGATCAACCACTGTTCAGACCAAAGCCAATGGTTTAAAAACTTTATCAAGGGTGAAGGGGTTGGTCATGATTATTTCTATACAACCCATAAAGATGCACCTATATCCGACGTCGTACGTCCGCGTACTTCACCACTACTAAGGGAAACCATTACAGAAAAAGGCACTGAATATGTTTGGTGTACGTTCAGCCATGAACAAGTTGATTTGGATTTCTCCAATACACAAGTATTAAAAGAATTCGTCAACATCGTACGAAACTATTTGGATCATGGGATTCGTATTTTTCGCTTAGATGCAATTGCATTTCTTTGGAAGAAACTTGGTTCTAATTGCCTAAATTTAGACGAAACACATGAAGTTGTTCGACTTATTCGCACGTTAATAGAACATACGCAACCAGATGCGATCATTATAACTGAAACTAATATTCCAAATATCGAGAACTTAAGCTACTTTGGCAACGCCAATGAAGCACATTGTGTATATAACTTCTCTTTACCACCATTGCTGGTATATACATTGGTCAGTGGTAATTGTCGATATTTAAAACGTTGGCTAATGAGTATGCCTCCTGCACAACACGGCACCACTTATTTCAACTTCATTGCCTCTCATGATGGCATTGGACTAAGACCAGCCGAAGGCCTATTAAGTGACACTGAACTAGCAACACTTGTCACTACTATGCAGAGTTTTGGTGGTGAAATATCTTGGCGTGCGGGAGAAAATGGCGTTAAAAAACCCTATGAAGTCAACATCACTTTATATGATGCATTACAAGGAACTGAAGACGGCAAGGACGAATTAGGCCTGCAACGTTTCTTATGTGCCCATGGCATCATGCTAGCCCTTGAGGGTATCCCTGCATTATATATCCATAGCATACTAGGGACTCATAATGACTACGACAAGAAAGAACGTACAGGGCATAATCGGAGTATTAACCGTCATGAATGGGACTACGACAACTTAATCACAGAACTTAGCAATCCTGAGACCGACCATGCTCAAGTTTATACACAAATCACTCAGCTCATTAACTTACGTAAAGCGCAAAAAGCTTTTCATCCAAATGCAACTCAGTTTACATTACATATAAGTGATTCTATATTTGGGTTTTGGCGCCAAAGTATAGATCGAGGCCAAAGTATTTTTTGTGTATATAACATTACAGATAGCCAACAAAAAATGTTACTGTCAGATTTGAATTTAGTTGTGACTAATACATGGATAGACCTTATCAGTGGCATTGTGTTTGATAACACTCATGATGAAATAATTCTTGCACCTTATCAGATGATGTGGATAGCAAACGCATAAATTGGAGAAAAAAATGTCAGAAAAACTTAGTGTTAATAAATGTTTATTTCCAGTAGCCGGATACGGTACACGCTTTTTACCGGCAACTAAATCAATGCCAAAAGAAATGCTACCCGTTGTAAATAAACCGCTTATTCAATACGCAGTAGAAGAAGCAATGGAAGCCGGTGTTAGCAAAATGGGCTTTATTACTGGGCGAGGCAAGCGTGCTATTGCTGATTACTTTGATAATAACTATGAACTTGAGACAGAAATAGCCGGCAGCTCTAAATTTGATAAGCTCGCTGATATCAATCATGTTATGAATAATGGGCAATTCATTTTCATGCGCCAACGCGCCATGTTGGGATTAGGCCACGCTATTTTAACTGGCGAAGCTATCATTGGCCGAGAACCTTTTGCAGTGATTTTAGCCGACGATTTATGTGTAGCACCTTTAGAGCAAGACCCTTCTGCACCGACACCCAGAGCAATGGCTCAACTAGTCGAGTTATACAACAAATTTCACTGTTGTATTGTGGCCATAGAAGAAGTGCCAAAAGAAGAAACCGGCAGTTATGGCATTATTAGTGGCGTCGAAATTGAACCGGGTATTTACGATGTCAGCGATATGGTTGAAAAACCAAAGCCAGAGGACGCACCGACTAATATGGCTATTATTGGTCGATACGTTTTAACACCAGAGATCTTTGATTACCTTAAAGAGACAAAACCAGGAACCAATGGTGAAATTCAAATTACCGACGCGCTAAAACAAGTGGCAAAAGAACAACGAGTGATTGCCGTTAAATTTGAAGGACAACGCTTTGACTGTGGTAGTATTCCCGGCTTTGTAGAAGCCACCAATTACTTCTATGAGCACGAATTCAAAGGATAAGTCATTAGCCCGATTGATTAAAAGCCGCTCACTTGAGCGGCTTTTATTTTTTTACTAGAAATTAATAATTCACCAATGGCACACCTGCAATCCATTTATGTGCAAATAATACAAGTATATATGCAAATGTTCCTACCACGACAACCAACACATCGTGTTTCATAGGTACTTTTTTTGTTTGTTTTTTTGCCCCAGCTAAATTTGCCGTGAACATTGCCCAAAGGCTATAAGCCAAGAAACTACCAAATAATAAAATCGATGCCCTATCTGCATTTACCCACAAATGCATTGCTGACCATAGTACAACCCCCCACAACATTGGATGTCGTGTATATCGTTTTATATTTGTAGGCATATGTGAAGCGGGCTGTAAAATAATCGCGAGCCATAATATTAAATACATCAAGTGGACAGCCCAACTGGGGGTACTCCATTGTGGCATAGCTAATATAGGCTTATCTGCATACCCCATTACGATCAATACAAAACCTATTAATGAGATAATTGCGTAAACCGGTTTATAACCTTTTTGCCCCACCAAGAGTGAGAACTTGCGCTTGATAGGTGGAATTGTCGACACAATATGAACCGAGAAGAACAAAACCAACCCAACGATTAATAAATCCATCATTAACTCCATATTTTTAGCACCCAAGTCTGATAGAAGTTATACGTAAGTCATTTTTATTACAATGGTTTCATACAGTGTATAAAGTTTATCCATAGGGCGAATATATTTCACATCTACCATCATTTGGGCCAAACTTAACCATATATAATTAAAAAGCGATGAAGATTAATATGGTCAGCCCTATTTGGTCACCCTCTGCAGCCCGTATATCTGAAAGTAATATGACGGCCTTTGCCCAATATATTGCAGAAGATGGCCATAATGTTTCTAGTTATCAATCCTTGCATGACTTTTCTATCAGGTTACCTCAATTATTTTGGAAATATGTTTGGAATTACGCATCCTTTATTGAGCATAAGCCTTACCAGAATGTACTAGAGCAACCAAGCAAGATGCCTAATGCTAAATGGTTTACAGGCAGCCGATTCAACTTTGCAGAAAATTTATTAAAATTCAGACATGACCATACAGCACTCATTGCCTATGATGAGCGAGGAAAACAGCAGTCTATTAGTTATGCTCAACTATATTTAAAAGTAGCTAAACTAAGCCAACATTTAAAAGAAATTGGCATTCAGCCCGGAGATAAGATTGCGGCATTTAGCCCAAATATTCCCGAAGCTATCATAGCCATGTTAGCCTGTACCAGCCTTGGCGCTGTATGGTCCAGCTGCTCACCGGATTTTGGTACTCAAGGTGTTTTAGATCGTTTTGGTCAGATCCAACCTAAAATACTTATCACAACGGATGGTTATTTTTATAATGGAAAAAAACAGAATAACCTCGAAAAACTCAGTTCTATTTTGAGCCATATCCCAAGTATCCAGCATGTCATATTGGTGCCCTATTCAGATAAGAACATCACATTAAATCAAACTCAGAAACAACTAAAAACCTCTGCAAACATATCACTGTGGGATGCATGCCTAGATAATGAGGCATTAGATATTGAGTTTTCTCATCAAAGCTTTGATCATCCCCTTTATATCTTATATAGCTCAGGTACAACAGGCAGCCCTAAATGCATAGTGCATAGTGCAGGGGGAACACTGATTCAACATTATAAAGAATTGGTTTTCCATACAGACGTCAAACAAAGCGACACTGTTTTTTACTACACCACATGTGGTTGGATGATGTGGAACTGGATGGTTAGTACCTTAATGACAGGTGCCACTTTAGTCATTTATGATGGCTCACCTTTTTTCCCAGAGCCAAATGTACTATGGAATATGGCAGAAACGGAAAATATAAGTATTTTTGGCACCAGCGCCAAATACATAAGCGCTTTAGAAAAAGCAAAATACTCACCCAATGAAAAACACTCATTAAAAGCGTTGAAAACATTACTCTCCACAGGCTCGCCATTAAGTGATGAAAGTTTTGAATATATTTACAACAATATCAAGCAAGACATTTGTGTAAGCAGTATTGCCGGTGGTACAGACATCGTTTCATGCTTTACCTTAGGTAATCCGAATCTGCCTGTTTACAAAGGCGAGATACAATGTCTGGGGTTAGGGATGGCCGTTAATGTATATGATGATGCCGGTCAACCTGTTAAAAACAATATCCGCGGCGAACTTGTCTGCGAGAAATCATTCCCTTCCATGCCTATCGGCTTCTACAATGACACAAGTAATAAAAAGTATTTAGCCAGCTATTTTGAGCGCTTTGATAACGTATGGGCACATGGTGATTTTGCAGAAAAAGTTGCACACAATGACAACGGAAAAACCTACACCAGCCTAATTATTCACGGGAGAAGCGATGCAATTTTGAATCCGGGCGGAGTGAGAATTGGTACGGCTGAAATTTATCGACAAGTCGAGAAGATCGAAGAAGTACTTGAAAGTATCGCAGTTGGTCAAACATTAATACATGACCCTACTGATATCCGAGTCATTTTATTCGTACGCTTAAGAGAACATGTAACACTCTCTAGCGAACTTGAAAACAGAATCAAAAATACTATTCGACAAAACACCACGCCAAGGCATGTACCCGCTATTATTGTGCAAGTGAGCGATATACCCAGAACCTTAAGTGGAAAAATAGTTGAAATCGCAGTGAGAGAGACAATTCACGGCAGACCCGTTAAAAATAAGGACGCACTACTCAATCCAGAAGCTTTAGATTTATTTAAAAACTTATCACAACTTGAACAGTGAGCTAGTGAATATGGCGCTCTTGATGAGTTAAAAATAACTCTAATAAGAAACCTTTTTAAAATAAAGGTTAAAAATAAGAAAGTGATAACATATGAAGTTAACACTATTCTTAAAAAATAAAAGAGAATTATGTACCCGCTCAATTTCTAATTGGAATGTAATTATTTTTTATTTTAAAATTAATAACGACCATTTACACCTTAAAAGGATATTTAGTATTTGAAACTATCTCATCTAAATCTACATTACCCCAACTAAAATCCGGTACATCTTCAACTTTTCTACCTAAATACTCACTATGACAATATAGACCCTTAACAGGTCGAAACTTCAATTGTTTAGGTAAAACATTTTTTGAAAAGCGACCTACAATCGGCGTAGACATCCCCGAATCTAAACATTCAAAGCCCATTGATTTAGAGAATAAAACCCTCAACCCCATATCACTAAACTGGAAAAAATTCCAAGGTCGTTCATGAGATGAGTTAGAAAAATGAGTTTCAACAAATACCATTCCGCCGACTTTTAATAACTTTGAAATTTCTTGAGAAACGAGCCATGGCATTGCAAAGTGCTCAAAACATGCAGATGAAAAAATCAAATCAAATTTATTATCTTCATCAAAATATGTTGATAATTTATGGGCATCTCCAACTACATCTACATTTTCGCCCGGATAGTAGTCGAAACCAATATATTCACAGTCCGATAATTCCTCCCTTGCCCTTGATTTTCCAGTGACCTCCCTACTTCCAACCTCTAGAACTCTCCAATTATTCTTTTTTGCCAAATCAAATAAATAGTTCTCCCATTGTGTATGTTGCACTAATTCTGGAGTAGGTACATCTTTCCTTAAGAACCAAAAATCAAAGTATTGACTTAAGTACGCAGAAGGTTTCAATAATATTGGAATTATTTTGTTTTTATTAAATAATTTAATTTTCATGCAATACTCAATAAATTTAACTCAATACTTAAAATCATACCGACAACTGATACACACACATATTCACAGCACTGGCCAAATTCAACGATTCAATAGCACCGCTACCGGGAATAGTGAACGCCTGCGTATTTAGCACCTGTAATGCGTCTCTGGGCACGCCACGGGCTTCATTACCAAACAAGTAACAAGGTAATTGAGTAAACGCTGGCGAGTTAACAGGCTCACCATTCATATCTAAATAGGCAAATGTTTCAAAGCGATTTGATAAATCCCTTAGCTCTACATCTAGCTCCATGGGTACATGGAAAATAGCCCCCATGCTTGAGCGCACCACTTTTGGGTTAAACGGATCAACCGAATTTGGACTAATCAATAGACGGAAACCACCAAACCAAGCCAGCGTTCTCAATATTGTGCCAAGGTTACCTGGGTCTTGTACTTCATGTAGATAAATACAGCGCTCATTTTGGTTCTTTAATGCTAACCCTTGTGCCTGCTTTAAATCTGGCAAAGGCACACAAGCAATGATCCCTTGAGGAGATTTGGTATCACTTAACTGCGCCATTTGTTTTTTGCTGATGGTAAAAATTTTAAAATCAGTGTCTATATTGTTCGCCCATTCTTGGTATTCTTCTGTTACATATAATTGCGTGCGCTTGAAGTTTTCAGGGTTAAGCTGTGCGGACTTTTGCAGTTCAAGAACAAGATGCTCCCCTTCTACCAAATAAAAACCAAATTGAGTACGGTATTTTTTTTGATGGAGCTTTTTGGCGTCATCTAATTTCATTTTACCATACCCTTTAAATCCGCCAGCATGTCATGAACTAACGCTTCGGCTACTTTTATACCATCAACTCCTGCCGATAATATACCACCGGCATAACCTGCACCCTCTCCGGCTGGGTATAGGCCGCGGGTATTTAAGCTTTGTAAGCTGTCTCGGTCACGGGTGATACGAACTGGCGAAGAGGTGCGGGTTTCAATCCCAGTTAAAATAGCATCAGGCCTATCAAAACCGCGGATTTTTTTACCAAAAGCAGGAAAGGCTTCTCGCATGGCTTCTATGGCGTAATCGGGTAAGGCATCGGCTAAATCTGTGAGCTTAATTCCCGGTTTATACGATGGTTCAACGTCACCTAACTGGGTTGAGGCTTTACCTTTTACAAAGTCCCCTACTAATTGCCCGGGAGCACTGTAATCACGGCCACCCATTTCAAATGCGTGGCTTTCTAGTTTTTCTTGAAGTTCTACCCCTGCCAATGGGCCACCCGGAAAATCTTGTTCTGGATTGATGCCCACCACAATACCTGAGTTGGCGTTGCGTTCGTTACGAGAATATTGGCTCATGCCATTGGTGACGACCCGTCCTTCCTCTGATGTGGCGGCCACGACTGTTCCGCCAGGACACATACAAAAGCTGTAAACCGCACGGCCATTTTTCGCATGATGTATCACCTTGTAGTCCGCCGCCCCTAATTCTGGGTGACCTGCATATTTACCTAAGCGAGCAGTATCAATTAACGATTGAGGGTGCTCTACCCTAAAACCAATGGCAAACGGCTTAGCTTCAATAAACACACCTTTTTTATGCAGCAAACGGAAGGTATCTCTTGAGCTGTGGCCTAGCGCTAATATCACATAACGGCTGTTAATGGTTTCACCATTGTCTAGACCCACTTGGGTAATGCGACCATCTTCAATTTGGATATCGGATACTTTACTTTCAAAGCGTACTTCGCCACCTAATGCTTTGATTTCCTCACGCATCTTGGAAACCACCCCTGTTAAACGGAACGTACCTATATGGGGTTTGCTCACAAACATGATTTCTTCTGGCGCCCCAGCCCTTACAAACTCGTGCATAACTTTACGCCCGTAGAATTTAGGGTCTTTAATTTGGCTGTACAATTTACCGTCAGAGAACAAACCTGCACCCCCTTCTCCATACTGAACATTAGATTCTGTATTCAGCTCATGTTTGCGCCATAGTGCCCATGTGTCTTTGGTGCGGGCACGAACCTCTTTACCACGCTCCAATACAATGGGTTTATAGCCTGCCTGAGCCAATGTGAGCGCTGCAAATAACCCACAAGGGCCAAAGCCAATGACCACAGGTCGCTCAGTTAAATCGGCAGGAGCATCGGGTACAGGGTAATAATTGGTATCAGGAGCGGATTTGACATGAATGTCGTCTTCAAATTTAGCCAACACCACCGCTTCGTTTTTAATGGTGGCATCTAATATATATACGAATTTAATCTCGGTGTTTTTTTTACGGGCATCATAGCTGCGTTTAAAGACAATGAATTCCACAAGATCGGCTTTTGGGATGCCTAAACGTTTAAGTAACGCAGCTTCAATGGCTTCTTGAGGATGATCTAAAGGTAGTGCTAATTCGGTAATACGGATCATACTGTATCCTGGCCGGTGACTCCGGCAAAGGTAATAAAAAACCCATTGTACCGCTAAGCCCCTATATTGTCAGGCAAGTGAGGCATATAGCATGAGAGTATTTTGCGACAACCTCCGCAAGGCGTAAAAACAATCAAATTGCCAAAAAACAAAGCTTTTAACCATTCGTATAAATAACAAACAATTCCCACCGTTGAAACATTTATCTACCAAAAGAAAACCCCAATGGTGTGCAACCTGCCTAAAAGTAGCGCATCTCAAAGCAAAATATACTCGTACACTCGACTCCGTTATCAATACAGCCTTAGTTAGTGCTCTCCTTATGCCACGTATTAGCCTTAGCATCTTCGCACCAAAAGACACCAACAGAAGAATTATTGCGCGATAATTGTTCATTTTTTATTTAAATTCTTAGCCACGGCCTATTAATACTAAGACTTCATGAGGATTTTCTATTTGGCATTTAACTTGCTAAATCTATGCATAGGGTAATCTTGGTTAATAAACCAATCTAAAGTGAGCAATCACAAACCTGACACAATTTGCAATGGTATAGCTAGGGTTCCGACTTTTCTAAAAGTGACTGGTCCGAGAGCTATCGACCTCTTCAACTCTTAAGTGATACGAAAAGGTTACACGGCGGGAAAAAAGCCCGGGAGAATCAATTGGCATTAGCCAAGATTACTCGTATGTAACCATAAATCACTTGGGAGAACCCAATGAAAACCTTTACTACTAGCGTTCTATTAAGCGCATCTATCGCCTTTGGAGCTTTAACAGCACCTGTTGTTCACGCTAAACAAGACTTCAAAGTTTGCTGGTCTATTTATGTGGGGTGGATGCCTTGGGAATATGGCAGCCAATCTGGCATTGTCAAAAAATGGGCTGACAAGTACGACATAAACATCGATGTTGTACAGTTCAACGATTACGTTGAATCCATGAACCAATATACCGCAGGTGAATTCGACGCGTGTACCATGGCTAACGTTGATGCGTTAACCATTCCCGCCGCTGGCGGCGTTGATTCAACAGCACTCATCGTCGGTGACTTCTCTAACGGTAACGATGCCGTAATTCTAAAAGAAGGCAAATCCATTAAAGACGCAAAAGGCCAAAACATTAATTTGGTTGAATTAAGCGTGTCTCATTACCTGCTAGCTCGTGGCCTAGAAAGTGTAGGTTTATCTGAAAAAGACGTAAAAGTAGTTAACACATCAGACGCCGACCTTGTAGCTGCTTTCACCACAAAAGATGTAACAGCCGTTGCCACTTGGAACCCACTTGTAAGTGAAATACTGAATATGCCTAAGGCAAACAAAGTATTTGATAGCTCAAACATTCCAGGCGAAATCATTGATACCTTAATTGTAAATACCAAAACTCTAAAAGAAAATCCAAAACTGGGTAAAGCGCTGGTAGGGGCTTGGTATGAAATTATGGCTGAAATGGAAAAAAAATCAGCCGTGCGTGAACACATGGGTAAAGCATCCGGTACAGACCTAGCTGGCTTTGAAGCGCAATTAGCTTCAACCAAAATGTTTTACCATGCAAAAGATGCCGTTAAATTTGTGAATAGCCCTGCCCTTAAAAACACAATGCAATATGTTGCAGAGTTCTCATTTGATCACGGTTTACTTGGCGATGGCGCTCCTGATGCGGGGGTAATCGGCATTGAAACGCCATCAGGTATTTACGGAGATAAAAACAACGTTAAATTACGCTTTGACGCCAGCTACATGGATATGGCAGCTAAAGGGAAACTGTAATTTAAAACTCAACTCACATTTAAAGTACCTATAGATTAAAAAATAAAACAACAAGGACGTTGTTTAACTTTAATCATGGTTAATTCATCGCCATAAACCCACTTGATTGCGAGAGTCTCATGAAACGTTGGATAAATATAAAGCCTTCCAAGCCTCTGGCAATTGCCTTGGGAGTCATACCGTTTTTCTTATTGATGATTCTGTATCAAGTGGGATCAGAAGCTCGTAAGGCAGAAAACCCTCAAGACAAACTATTGCCTAGTGTGAGCCAATTTCAAAGCGCCATAGACCGATTAGCATTCACCCCCAGTAAACGCACCGGTGAATATGTGTTTTGGCAAGACACCACAAGCAGTTTAAAACGACTTTTAACAGGTGTGGCCTGCGCCGCATTTATCGGGTTAATGTTAGGATTAATTACCGGAGCTATTCCATTAATTGGTGCCAATTTAAACCCTGTAATTACCGCCATTTCGTTAATCCCTCCCATGGCTGTATTACCCTTATTATTTATTGTATTTGGTTTAGGTGAATTATCTAAAGTAATGTTAATCATCATTGGGATTACCCCTTTTTTAATTCGTGACTTATACCAGCGAACACAAGACATTCCACAAGAGCAGCTAGTAAAAGCACAAACCCTAGGTGCAAATTCTTTTCAATTAATCACTCGCGTACTGTTGCCACAAGTATTACCAAGACTAATGGATGCACTACGTTTAAGTTTGGGAACCGCTTGGTTATTTTTAATCGCAGCGGAAGCCATTGCAGCAACCGATGGCCTAGGCTACCGAATCTTCTTGGTTCGCCGATATTTGTCCATGGACATTATTTTGCCTTACGTGGCTTGGATTACCTTTTTAGCCTTTGTTTTAGATTGGTTACTGGTTAAAACCAGTCAAAAAATGTTCCCTTGGTATCACGCAGCGAAATAGAGGTCGTTATGAAAACTGAACAAAATCAAATCGAATTTCGCCACGTAGAAAAATCCTACGGTGACAATCTCGTTTTAGAAAATATTAATTGCGAAGTGAAAAAAGGTGAATTCATCACAATGGTGGGCACATCTGGCTGTGGTAAGAGCACCTTTTTAAAAATGTTACTGGGCATAGAATCTCATACCAAGGGAAGCGTTCTGTTAGATGGCAAACCTATTGTAGAAGAGCCTAGTCCTGATCGTGGCATTGTGTTTCAAAAGTATTCAGTTTTTCCACATTTAACGGTACGTGAAAATGTCGCCATAGCTAAAGAGTTTGAAAAAAGTCCATTAATAGGTCGTTTGTTTGGCCGATCTCGTAAGCTTGCTTTAGACGAAGCCGATAGCTGGTTAGATGCTGTTGGCCTACTGCCCGCTAAAAACAAGTATCCCCACGAATTATCCGGTGGCATGCAACAACGGCTAGCCATTGCACAAGCCTTAATCAAACATCCAAAAGTTTTATTATTAGATGAGCCTTTTGGTGCGCTTGACCCAGGTATTCGTAAAGACATGCACAAGCTCGTACTAGAACTTTGGAAAAAATATAGTCTAACCGTGTTTATGGTTACCCATGATCTAGACGAAGGCTTTTATCTTGGCACCCGTTTATGGGTATTTGATAAAACTCGACACGATCCACATGCATCTCATCGTTATGGCAGTACCATTACGTTTGATTTACCTGTAGGGAAAACTGACAAAGAAAGTTTAAAAGAAATTGAAATGTCATTAACGCCTGAACAAAAAATAGCGTAATGAGGAGCCCATGAGTACTACACAAAACCACATATTAAACAGCATCACACAGAATAAAATGTATCAAACTACCATTCCCGGTGGAAGCCATTGGTCAACAATTATCCGCAAGGGAACACAACTTCGTCTAAAAGATATTGAAGGTGGTGCAAATGTGGGCATGTTATTTTTTAATCCTTATCAATTAACCGAGAAATACAATGCACCTGACACCTTAAAATGCCAACACACATTTAAGCTTACCAAAGGCCATTGCCTGTACAGCGAAATGGGGCGCATATTTTGCTCTATTATCCATGACAGTTTTGGCTGGCATGAGACCATGTGTGGTACATCTCACCCAGAGCACATCACCAAAAAATGGGGGCCACGCGATTATCAAAATCACCAAAATCAATGGAAACAAAATGGGTTTGATGGTTTTTTAGTAGAGCTAGCAAAGTACGACTTATACAAACAAGATCTTTGCTCAAATGTAAATTGGTTCAGTGAAGTCTCAGCCGATGCCAAAGGAAACCTAACGCTTTCTCGTATTAGCCAAGCAAATGAGGAAGTGGTTTTACGTTTTGAAATGGATACTCTCGTGGTTTTACACACCTGCCCCCACCCGTTAAGCGAAGAAATAGAATATCCAAACAAACCTGTTTCTATTATGTTAACCCAAGCCGAAATCATGACTGAAGATGATGAATGTTTGAATCATTGCGATGAAAACCGACGCGGATTTGAAAACAACGCTTTGTACCATTTTGGTTTGTAAGGACTATTTTCATGATTAAAGAAAGCCAACTAAAGGCCGAAGACGCATATTTTACAAAATCGGTTGATGCAGGGGACTATTTTATTTATCAAATCAATGCCGGTGATACCATTCGCATTGTGGATTCAAAAGGTAACCAAGCAGCTGATACCTTATTTTATAATGCAAATGATGTTAGCGAACGTTACAGTGCCATGGACACCATTCGTGAACAAGGTGCTTTGTATTTAACCAGCGGCTCAATGCTAAAAACCAACCTTAATCAAGATATGCTTGAAATTGTGGCCGACACCTGTGGCCGTCACGACACTGTAGGCGGCGCTTGTGCAACCGAATCCAATACGGTGCGCTACGATTTAGAAAAACGCTGCATGCACGCCTGCCGTGACAGCTGGATGCTGGCTATCCAAGAAAACGAAATGTACGGACTAAGCAAATCTGACATCACTCACAACATTAATTTTTTTATGAATGTGCCGGTCACCCAAGAAGGTAAATTGACCTTTGAAGACGGTATATCAGCACCCGGGAAATACGTTGAACTAAAAGCAAAAATGGATACCTTGGTACTTATTTCAAATTGTCCACAGTTGAATAATCCGTGTAATGGCTACAACCCCACTCCCATTGAAGTACTGGTTTGGTCTTGATCTGTTTATATAAAATTAATAATCGCAGGTGTTTACACCTTCTAATCAGGACGGCCTGATTAGTATTCTAAAGCGGGACGACCCGAAAGCAGGAATTCATGATGTTTAATACGATTTTAATTGCTAATCGCGGCGCCATCGCCACCCGTATTATTCGAACCCTTAAACAACTTGGTATTCAATCCATTGCGGTGTATCACCAAGCGGATAAAGATTCTTTACATGTACAGCAAGCCGATATTGCTGTGTGCTTGGGTGAAGGCTCAGTCGCCGACACCTATTTAAACATTGATGCCATTATCAAAATTGCCAAACAACATAATGCGCAAGCGGTTCACCCCGGATACGGCTTTTTAAGTGAAAATACACAATTTGTCAGTGCTTGCGAAAATAACGATCTCGTCTTCATCGGCCCTACTACCACGCAAATGGAATTATTTGGTTTAAAACACCTTGCCAGAGAAGCCGCTGAACAAGCAGGTGTGCCCCTAGTGCCAGGCACACCACTTTTAACCGAACAGAAAGATGCCATTACATGGGCCAATAAAATTGGTTATCCCATTATGCTTAAAAGCACCGCTGGCGGTGGCGGCATTGGCATGCAAGCATGTCATAGCGATGAAGATTTAAATCATGCTTGGGAAAGCGTCAAACGCTTAGGGGCCAGTTATTTTTCAAATGATGGGGTTTTTTTAGAGAAACTCATTCAACACGCCCGTCATATTGAAGTACAAATTTTTGCCGATGGTAAAGGTACGGCTGTCAGCTTTGGCGAACGGGACTGTTCAGCTCAGCGACGTAATCAAAAAGTCGTAGAGGAAACCCCAGCCCACAATATCAGCGATGATATTCGACAACAGTTACATCGCACCGCCGAACAATTAATGGCCTCTGTTCAGTATCGCAATGCGGGCACGGTTGAATTTATTTATGATGACACCGATAACAAATTTTACTTTCTAGAAGTAAACACCCGCTTACAGGTGGAGCACGGCATTACGGAACAAGTATGGGGCATTGACTTAGTTGAGTGCATGGTAAAACAAGCGGCAGGGGAACTGGGGGATTTACATGAAATCAAAAACTCACTCACCCCTTCAGGCCACAGTATTCAAGCCCGCGTGTACGCCGAAAATCCTGCGCAAGATTTTATGCCTAGTAGCGGATTATTATCAAACGTCACTTGGCCCCAAGACAATGCTTACCGCATAGACAGCTGGATTGAATCCGGCATTGAAGTGCCTGCCCTGTTTGACCCCATGATTGCAAAAGTGATTGCCACGGCAGACGATCGCCAAAGTGCCATAAAAAAATTAGAAACCGCGTTAAACCATAGCGTTATTTACGGTATTCAAACTAACAAAGCCTATGTGCAAGGTATTTTAAATGGCCCTATGAGCAATGGTGGCCAACTATTTACCAATGACCTTGCCAACTTTAAAATTGAAAGCCACAGTCTTTCAGTGTTAAGTGGTGGCACACAAACCACCATTCAAGATTACCCGGGCCGTCAGCATCACTGGCATGTAGGTGTCCCCCCATCAGGACCAATGGATGCCTTTAGTTTTCGACTAGCCAACCAACTGTTGGGCAATGATGTAGATGCTGCCGCATTAGAGATTACGTTAAATGGCCCTACTTTAAAATTTCATACACCTTGTCATGTAGCCATTGTGGGGGCCAACTTTAACACCACACTGGATGGCCAGCCTGTGGCCATGAATGAAGTGATTACCATTAGTGCCAATCAAGTATTGAGTATTGGAAAAGTCGCTGAACAAGGTGCTCGTTGTTATTTAGCGGTATCCGGTGGTATTCAATGCCCTGATTACCTAGGTTCTAAGTCCACCTTTACTTTAGGTCAATTTGGCGGGCATGTGGGTCGCGCACTTCGCACTGGTGACGTTTTAGAGTTAGATCCTAAGCCTATCACGGCTCAACAAACCTTGGCTCCGCTGAATAACATAGTAACCCCTGAAGTCACGCAGTTAAGAGTCATTTACGGTCCTCACGGTGCTCCGGATTTTTTTACTGAAGATGACATCGAGGTATTTTTTAATCACATTTGGGAAGTGCATTACAATTCGTCCCGTACCGGTGTGCGTTTAATTGGGCCTAAACCCAAATGGGCAAGAGAAAGTGGTGGTGAAGCGGGCATGCACCCTTCTAATATTCACGATAATGCTTATGCGTTTGGCACCGTAGACTTTACCGGTGATATGCCTGTAATTCTTGGTCCTGATGGCCCATCTTTAGGGGGCTTTGTTTGCCCTGCTACCGTGATCAGCGCAGACCTTTTTAAACTGGGCCAATTAAAAGCAGGTAGTAAAATACAATTTATAGCCGTAACTCATGAGCAAGCGGTTGAATTGGAAAAAGCTCAGACACTGGATATTCACAATTTAATTGTGAATCCACTAGATATACCAGCCATTGACGTGTCAGCCTTACCTGACCCAAAAATTCATCAAACCTCTATTGGCGAAGATAATGTGGTTTGTCGTTTAGCCGGAGATCACTTTTTATTAATTGAGCTCGGCCCATTAGAGCTTGATATTCCAAGACGCTTTAAAGTGCATGCACTCATGTTGTGGTTAGAACAATATAAATCTGATAATCAATTATCGGGAATTAGAGAACTCACCCCGGGTATTCGTTCACTGCAAGTTCATTTTGATTCTCAGAAAATTTCGTTATCTGAACTTACCGGCATTATTGATCAAGCTTGTGAATACGTGGCCACCTCCGAAAACTTAACCGTACCTTCTCGTACTGTGTATTTACCCCTTAGTTGGGATGATAACGCTTGCCAACTGGCCATTGAAAAGTACATGCAATCGGTTCGTAAAGATGCCCCTTGGTGCCCAAGTAACCTAGAGTTTATTCGCCGTATTAATGGCTTAAAAGACATACAAGCGGTAAAGGATACCGTATTTGATGCCAGTTATTTAGTGATGGGGTTAGGAGATGTTTACCTAGGGGCTCCTGTAGCCACACCGTTAGATCCAAGGCATCGATTGGTCACCACAAAATATAATCCTGCCAGAACGTGGACCGCCGAAAATTCAGTAGGCATTGGTGGTGCCTACATGTGTGTTTATGGTATGGAAGGCCCAGGGGGGTATCAATTTGTCGGACGCACCTCGCAAATGTGGAATCGCTATCACACCACAAATGACTTTACGCAGCCTTGGTTATTGCGCTTTTTTGATCAAATTAAGTTTTATGAAGTATCCCCTCAAGAACTGAGCGATATTCGCGAACAGTTACCCAAAGGCCGAACCAGTATCCGGATTGAAGAAACTCTGTTCAGCCTCAATGAGTATCAAGCATTCTTAAATGAAAATTCATCACAGATAAGCGAATTTGTTGATGCCCGTGAAAATGCTTTTGACGAAGAGTTGGCCCGCTGGAAACGAGATGGACAACTCACTTACGAGCAAGCCGAAGATACGCAGATTAAAGAAGAAGAGTTCACTCTACCGGATAACTGTAATGCACTGGATAGCCCTGTGTCAGGTAGCGTATGGCAGTGCAAGGTACAAACAGGTGACACAGTACAAGCAGGTGATGTAGTGATGATTTTAGAATCTATGAAAATGGAAATTGAAATTCATGCCATCAGCAGTGGTACGGTCCACAGCATTCTAAAAGAACAAGGTCAGTCCATTCAGTCCGGGCAATCATTAATTTTGATTGAAGAAGCATAAGCAAGCCACATAACAGCTAGCTAACCACATGTAATAAAAAAAACATGAACAACACTCGTAAACTGAATGAATATACAGAATATAAAGTAGGAATATAAAACATGTTTAACTTGAATATTACCGCACTTAAAAAAGCTTATAAGAACAACGACACTACACCAAAAGAATTAATTCACAAATTACATGATCAAGCCCTTACTCAAAAAGATTACAATGCTTGGATCACCCTACTCACAAAATCTCAACTAGATGAATACTTAAAGTATTTGGATTCAAAAAACATAGACGAGCTTCCCCTTTATGGGGTGCCATTTGCCATAAAAGATAATATTGACTTGGCCAATGTGCCTACAACCGCCGCCTGCCCTGATTTTGAATACACCCCAACTGCCAATGCATTTGTAGTGGATCAATTAATTAAAGCAGGTGCCATTCCTTTAGGAAAAACTAATCTTGATCAATTTGCCACAGGTTTAGTGGGCATGCGCAGTCCGTATGGTGAAGGTCTAAACGCATTTAATACCGATTACATTTCTGGAGGTTCCAGCGCCGGATCTGCGGTCAGTACTGCTCTAGGGCAAGTGAGCTTTGCATTAGGCACCGATACCGCAGGCAGTGGTCGTGTACCCGCTGCATTAAATAACTTAGTTGGGCATAAACCTACAAAAGGTTTGTTTAGTAACACAGGTTTAGTGCCAGCTTGTTTAAGCCTAGATTGCATCACGGTATTTGCATTAAATACACAAGACGCAGCCTTAGTGACTCACATTGCCGGACAATACGATATTCAGGATAGCTATGCCCGTCAAAATCAACCGGATAATTTACTACGATATTTTGCACCCTCTCTTCCAAAAAGCTTTACCTTTGGCGTACCGTCAGAATTAGAATTTAATGGCAACACAGAAACTCAAGCCTTATTTGAAAAAACAGTCTCCAAATTAGAAAGCTTAGGTGGGAAAAAAATCGAAATTGATTTTACGCCTTTTATCACAGCCGCTAAATTATTGTATGAAGGCCCTTGGGTAGCTGAACGTTGGATTGCCACCAAAGATGTAAAACGTGAGTCCATGTTACCTGTTATACAAACCATCATTGGGTCCGCTGAAGGTAAAACCGCCGCCGATGCTTTTAGTGCACAATACAAATTACAATCTTACAAAAAGATATGTGATGCACAAGTGGACTCAGTAGACTTCATGTTAACCCCTACTTGCCCCACACAATTTACCCGTGAAGAGTTACGTTCAGAGCCTATCAAATATAATTCAATTTTGGGAACATATACCAACTTTATGAATTTATTGGATTACAGCGCCACCAATATTCCTGTAGGCCTAACCTCTAGCGGCGTAAGCTGGGGAGTGACATTATTCAGCCATGCCTTTACTGACATGAAAATGTTAAGTTATGGGGGCGCATTACACCAAGCATTGGATTTACCACAAGGCACCAGTGATTTCCCGTTGCAAAAATTTGAAGGGGCAGCCGTACCCACTCCAAAATCACACATAAATGTCGTGGTATGTGGTGCCCACTTAGAAGGCTTTCCACTTAACTGGCAACTCACTGAGCGGGGCGCCACCTTAGTTAAAAAAACCCAAAGCTCTGATTGTTATCAGCTCTATGCGCTGCCCGACGGTAAACGACCTGCCATGATTCGTAATGATACAAATGGTAAAGCCATTCTGGTAGAAGTTTGGTCCATGCCTATGGAGCACTTTGGATCATTTGTAGCGGGTATTCCTGCACCACTTGGCATAGGTAAAGTTGAATTGAGCGATGGTAGTTGGGAATGTGGCTTTATAAGCGAGGGTAATATTATAAATAATGCCGTAAACGTGACAGAATTTGGCGGTTGGGCCGCTTACTTAGCATCTAAATAATCGATTTTTAATAAGAAATACAGACCTTATTTGTTATAAGGTCTTTTTACTGGTTTTAAAAAGGGTGGGTGAATAGTGCTGCCAAGCCCTTATAATATCCGCCATGATAAAACATAGATCATGAGAGTATTTTGCGACAATCTCCGCAGGGGCGTACAATGGCAGATTATTTCGCAGTACCAACGGTAAACTCGCCCTATGGCCCGATCTAAAACCAGTAAAAAATGGCTAGACGAACACGTTAATGACCCTTATGTGAAAAAGGCTCAGATTGACGGCTACCGCTCGCGCGCCAGTTATAAACTGATTGAAATTAACGAGAAAGACAAACTCATCCGCCCGGGTAGTATTGTCATGGATTTAGGTTCAGCCCCTGGTGGTTGGTCACAAATTGTAGCCCCTTGGGTGGGTGATAAAGGCCGTACCATTGCCTCAGACATACTGCCTATGGATGCCTTGGCAGGTGTGGACTTCATTCAAGGGGATTTCACCGAAGAAAGCGTATTTAACGAAATCTTAGCCGTACTGGGTGATGATATTGTTGATGTGGTGATCTCAGATATGGCACCTAATTTAAGCGGTGTTAATGCAACCGACCAATACTCATCCATGTATTTAGTGGAACTTGCTCTAGATATGGCCCGTAACGTACTCAAAACCGGTGGCGGTTTTTGCGCTAAGGTTTTCCAAGGTGTAGGTTATGAGGAATATTTAAAAGATGTGCGCACCTCATTTGACAAAGTATTGATTCGCAAACCTGCGGCCTCTCGTCCACGCTCTCGCGAGGTATATATTGTAGGCAAAGGCTTTAAGGGTTAGGCATTATTAGTTTATGGCAAGTATTGGCACTCATTATATTTTAACCGCCATAGGCGGTGCCAAAGCCAAAGGCATCGACACTCAAGCTTTATTAAAAAAATACCGTATTCCCGAACGCCCCCTTAAAGACCCCACTGCCCGCTTTGATGTAGATTTAGTGGCCAAACTGTATGCCGGCATCGCGCTAGAACTCAACGATGAATTTATGGGGTTTACTGAAAAGCCCATTAAAGTAGGTACGTTCGCACTGATGGCTGAATGGGTCAGCCACAGTCAAACTCTTGAAGAGCTATTACTTAAAGGTATTCGTTTTTACAACCAGATCACTGACGAAGTTCAAATGTCATTACATCTAGAAGATGACCACGTCTACCTCACCAGTGAATTTCGTCGACCCGAACTCGATTTTGAGCACTTTTACATTGAATATTGGCATGTGACTTGGCATCGTTTTGCCAGCTGGTTTATTGGTAAACCCATCAAGTTATTAGGCGCTTATATAAATTACAGCCCTCTTGATCGCGCCGAATTTGATTTATTATTTCGCTGCCCAATATATTTAAAAAGTAAATATAATCGCTTGGTATTTCATAAAAAGTATTTAAAAGAACCTTTGATTAAAACCCAAGGAGATTTACAAGTATTCTTACGTCGTGCGCCCATTGATATGTTAACCATACCCGGTGAAGACACCAGTTTAACCGCCTTAATTAAGCAACAACTGGAACCTAGGCCATTCAAAGAAGGCCAAATTTTACACCTACCTACCTCAACCCATCTTGCAAAAAAATTAGGTATGAGTGAACAAACTTTAAGGCGTAAATTAAGTAACGAAGGCAGCAGCTACCAAAATATAAAAGACAGTATTCGTCAAGAATTAGCATCAAAATTACTTAGCCAGCGGGCATTAAGTATTGCCAATATTTCCAAACAATTAAACTTCAGTGAACCTAGGGCGTTTACTCGTGCGTTTAAGCAATGGAGCGGTTACACTCCCAAAGCGTTTCGAGCATTAAAACAAACTCGCAGTCGTTAAATTAAATATAGATAAGAGCCATCGACTATGACCACCATGCAAAAAGTATTACTCATAATTGCCACTATTGGTAATGGCTTAGCTGTTTTCTGGCTTTGGTTATCTCCAAACACTATAGCTATGGTGCTTTTAAGTATCACCATATTGTATAGTCTCATTGGCTTACATGATGTTCTCATTAGTAAACACACTCTGAATCGACTCTATCCAGTGGCCGCATATATGCGCTATCTTTTAGAGTCGTTTCGTGCAGAAGTTCAGCAGTATTTTATCGCCAGCAATACGGAAGAACTCCCCTTTAACCACGAACAACGCTCTTTAGTATATCAGCGAGCAAAAAACGAACGGGATACAATTGCCTTTGGTACACAGCGCAATTTATTAGAACAAGATTACCTGAGCCTTTGGCCAAGCCTACAAGTCAAAAAAGTTCTCGAAGAAACCAAGCGAGTAACGTTTGGCAGTAAGGATTGCACTCAGCCATACCAAGCTGCTTTATTAAACATCAGTGCCATGAGCTTTGGAGCACTTAGTCCAAACGCCATTGAAGCGTTAAATCTAGGTGCTAAAAAAGGCAACTTTTTTCATAACACTGGTGAAGGAGGTGTTAGCCCTTACCATTTAAAACATGGAGGAGATCTAGTTTGGCAGATCGGCTCTGGGCTATTTGGTTGTCGCACTGAAGACGGAGAGTTTGATGCGGAAAAATTCAAACAAACCGCAAGCTTATCCAATATTAAAATGATTGAAATCAAACTCAGCCAAGGAGCCAAACCCGGTCATGGTGGTGTTTTGCCTAAATCTAAAATCAGTGACGAAATCGCGACCATTCGTGGTGTAAATAAACATCAAGACTGCATATCCCCGTCTAATCATCCAAAAGCCAGCAGTCCAAAAGCATTACTCGCGTTTATTCAGGAGTTACGCACGTTAAGCGATGGTAAACCAATTGGCTTTAAATTATGCCTTGGCAATCCAGCTGAATTTTTAAGCATCTGTAAAGCCATGTTAGAAACCAATATCCTGCCAGACTTTATAACAATTGATGGTGCTGAAGGTGGCACAGGAGCGGCGCCTGTTGAGTTCAGTAACCGCTTAGGTATGACCTGCCTAGAAGCTACTTACATAGTTAATAATGCCCTTATTGGCTGCGGCATTAGAGACCAAATAAAGCTGATTAGCGCAGGTAAAACCGCCTCCAGTTTCGACCTATTAAGTAAACTGGCTATGGGAGCTGATACTGTGAATGCTGCTCGTACCATGATGATGGCATTAGGTTGTATTCAGTCTCGCAGTTGTAACACCAACCACTGCCCCACTGGTATTGCCACACAAGACCCTGCCCGTGGTCATGCATTAAACATACAAGATAAAAGTCAGCGCGTTGCAAACTTTCAACGAAATACCTTATATAGCTTCTTTGAATTAGTCGGCAGTATGGGCTTAGATAACCCGAACTTACTCACTCCTAATATGCTAAAACGCAGAACCTCCAGCGAGCTAAGCGTATCCATGGGTTCGTTAGTGCCTCAACTAAATCCCAATGCTTTAGTTCATAGCCAATCTATTGATGGGCCATGGAAAGAATGGTGGGACGGCGCATGCAGTGAAGCTTATCATGCTGATGATATTCATGTGTTAGGCGTACCAAGCTTAATTGCTCAAAGCGTCTGACTCATAATTCATAAGCCAGTTACTCTAAAGCCCACTTATACGATGGGCTTTATGATAGAAAATTAAAAAACAATAGAAAAAGAAATGCCGATTTGATCCTAAGTGACAATGTAAGCTTGGTTAATTGATAATAAAATTAACTGGCTATTTGGTTTCGCCCAGATTCTTTTGCTTTATATAAAAGCGTATCTGAGGATTTCATTAAGGTTTCTACACTTTCCAACGGGGATTGAGCCAAGCCAGCACTAAACGTGTAGTTCACTTCCCCACCACTGGTATTCACTGTTTTTTGTTCTACTTGCTTGCGCACATGTTCAAGCTCTAGCATCGCTTGCTCAACACTGATATCTGGAAACATGATACAGAATTCCTCACCGCCTGTGCGAGCTAAAATATAGTTTGAAAAAGCAGCGTCTAAAACTCTAGAGAATTCACAAAGAATATGGTCGCCAACATCATGGCCATAAGTGTCATTGATAGATTTAAATTTATCGATATCCAATAAAGCCAGTGATAATGGGGTATTGTTTTCTCTGGCCTGTTTTAATGCTGATTCAGCTTTTTCAAAAAAGTAACGTCGATTACCAATTTCCGTTAAAGCATCTGTATAAGCCATTTTCCGTACAGATTCAATTCGCTCCATGGCATCCATACTTTGCATTATGCGACAGAAAAACTCTTCGGTGGTAAAAGGCTTGTATAAAAAATCATTCGCACCGCTCTTAATAAACTTTGCTGAAAGATATTTATCTTCAGGCGAGGCCAGTCCGATAATCATGATATCTACTTTATCAAGCTTATGTCTTAATTCATGAATTAGCTGAAAGCCATCCATTACAGGCATATCGTAATCTGTAATCACTAATTTAATCGCACTATCTTGTTGGATTTTTTCAAGAGCACTTTTGCCGTTATCAACCTCAATAACCTGATATAAATGGCGTGATAGTAATTGCGCTATATTTTGACGAGTAGTGGCCGAGTCTTCTGCCACTAAAACTTTCATTGATTGATTGCGATAAATTCTATTAACTAAATTAATGGCATACTGATAACTAAATAGACCATCTTTAAACACATAATCTACAATGCCTTTGTGCATTAGCTCATCGCGCTTTTTGTCATCAACACTGCCTGTTAACACAATTGTCGGAATACCTTGATCAATGATATTTGCAACTATTTCACCGTCAGGGGCATCAGGTAAGTTCAAATCCACTATGGCAGCAAACCAATCTGAACGCTCACTCAAGTGTTGAAGCGCCTCTGCTCTGGAACTTGCAAAAAAAACATCAAAATCCAAAATCTGGTTGGCTATATGACGCAGGATTTTTTGTACTACTTTGGAATCTTCAACAATCAATACACTAGACATACTCAAACCCAACAGCACAACATATAAAAAGCTTAGTCGTTATCATAAGTTTCGCCCTGAAGACGAGGCCAATATTTTTGATGGGTTTTGATGCCAAAAAGAAGCTTTTAGTTAATAAATGAATATTTATGTCTATTTAAATGAATATTTTCGCCAACAACATAGGCGGATATGTCTATTATTGTTTATTTTTTTTGTCTGTAAATTAATAGAAACCATCCATAAATCCCCCATAAACATTGAGATTAAGAGAAAATAACCACCCCTACCTGCAAAATAGGACTATTCACATAATAGACATTAAACTATATGATTATTGTTAATTATATTTCATAAAAGATGACTCAATGGCCCCTATCGTCCAGTTGGATAGTCAGCTAGATTGATACTCAAGAGTCTAATAATCAGGTGATATGGCTACATGACAAAATCCACCATTGTGAACCTAAACAATCCTTTTGATACGCAGCCGGAAGTAGAGTTCAGCGTACCTGGTCAAGCAGATTACAACCCAGGGCTGTACGAAGAAAACCTTAAAAAAGGCTACGACCTAATTAACCGCCCTAAAACAGCTCCTGGTGTGGATGCCATTACTCGTCAGCACAGTAAAAATCGCATGACCATTTGGGAGCGCATATCGGTTTTAACCGACGAAGACCCAAAAGTTCTGTTTCAAAACTGGGGTAAAAACTTAGATGGAGCCGGTATTGTCACGGCTATCGTTAAAATTAACGGCCGTGATGTAGCACTATATGGGCATGACTTCACCATCCGAGCGGGCTCCATGGATGCCACTAACGGTAAAAAACTGGCACGCTTATTTGAATTAGCTGGCAAGCGTCGCATTCCACTTGTGGGGCTAAACGATAGTGCCGGAGCCTATGTGCCTGCTGGCGTAGGGGGGTTAGATGGTTACGCCGAAGCCTTTACCGCACTGCGTAAAATCAGTGGAGTGGTGCCATCCATTATGTGCATGTTTGGCTTTAACGCAGGTGGTGGTTCATACCTCCCCCGCCAAGGCAGCTTTATGATTCAGCCAAACGACACCTTTTTTGGTTTAACTGGCCCCGGTGTTGTAAAAAGCGTACTAGGTGAGGATGTCACCCCTGATGAATTAGGTGGACCAAATGTACATAGCCAAACTGGCGTCACTGACTTTGTAGTAAAAGATGAAGTGGCTGCACTTAAAAAAGTAAAACGCTTATTAAACTACCTGCCTGATAACAACAGCGAATTTGCCCCTTATCAAAAAACATCAGACCCCATTGAGCGAAAAACTTGGGACATCGACATATTACTTAAAAAAGCATTCAACAGCCCAAGTGGTTTCAATACCCCTTTAGATGTCAGCATTATTATTCAACAGTTATGTGACCACGGTGATTTCATGGAAGTCCAGCCTGATCGCGCCCGTAACACCGTTTGTGCATTGGGTCGTATGGGCGGTCATGTTATTGGGTTTATCGCCAATAACTCCGCCGTCGCGTCTGGACAAATTGATATCGCCGCCGCTTATAAAAATGCACGCTTCATTCGCTTTTGTAACCTCTACAATATCCCCTTGATCTTTATGGAAGACACTACAGGGTTTCTGCCGGGAAAAGATCAGGAGTCACAGGGTATTGTTCAAGCTGGCCGAGCCATGCTCGACGCCATTATTGATCTGCGTACACCCCGCTTCTTACTGATTATTCGCAACGCTTACGGCGGTGCTTATGCCTCGTATAACAACTACCCGACAGGTGCTGATTTAGTAGTGGCACTTCCTTCTACTCGCGCTGCGGTCATGGGACCTGCAGGTATTGAGTTTATTTATAAAAATGAACTTAAGAGCATCAGAAAAGCAGTTAAGTTAAACGAGCAAAGCGCACAATGGGGAAAGGAGCAAGAAGCGTTACTAGCAAAACGTTATGAAAAAGAGCTATTAAACCCAAATGAGGCATTGAGCCTAGGCAGTATTTCACAAATTGTCATGCCGAGTGATTTACGTAAAGTATTAGCAGAGCACATGGCGTTTCATTTAGAACACTACACGCCAGAGCCATTTAATAGTACTCAGCGAGAATTCTTTTAATTTTAAACTTACTCGCTTGGAATGACTGCGTTAAATAGTTGATTAAGCGTAATTAATAAGAAACATAATTTACTTTCTTATACCGTAACTGAATTTTGTAGGAGCGAGTTTTCTCGCGCAATTAATAATATGAGCAATGAGCACTATCTAAACAATCCACTGATCCACAAAGACCGTCAGTTAAGTCATGTATTCAGTGAATGGGCACAAACATTTGATTGCTCAGCCATGCGCCCGCTGATCATTTGCCGCGGCCCCATTCGTAAAGAAGCCATGGATGTATTTACTGAAATGGGCATTGAGCATTTTGGTATTTTACTCTCTGAAAAAGACAGCATTGTTTATCGTAATGCATTAGCACCAGAACTGCGCCAGCTTACCGATCCATCACGTGTACACAGAGTTCCAGATTACACCGGTATTGATAAAAACGAGCGAAATATCCGTATTCAGCAAATCATTAAAATTGCTAAAGATAACAGTTATAACAGCATTTTTACCGGTTACGGCTTCATGGCTGAAGATGAAAATATGGTCAGTGCCATGGAGCATGCAGGTTTAAACTTTATCGGCCCATGCTCAAAAACCGTTCACGATGCAGGTCTTAAAGATGAAGCTAAACGCACCGCATTAAAAGTTGGGGTAAGTGTTACCCCAGGATTAGATAACGCAACGGCACTGACCTTACTTAAAAAGCACAAAAATGAAAAAGCCCTTTTGGCACTGGTAAAAAAAGAAAAGCTCACACTAGATCAAGCCAAGTTTGAGTCATGTGAATCCATAGAAGATAAGGCCGACGTAGTACTTGCCGCAAGTTATGACAAGGGCGTAGATCTCTACACCATTGCCGAGCTACAAGAAACCATTGCCGAGCAAGTAATCGAAATTGGGAAACAATACCCAGAAAACCGAGTTCGTTTAAAATGCATTGGTGGCGGTGGCGGCAAAGGTCAACGTATTTTACCAAACCCCACTTCTTTTGATGGCAACACTCAAGCTCAACTTGAGCAAGTGGCCAAATTAGCGCCATCTCTCGTATTAGAAATATTAAATGAAGTAAAAGCCACTGGTGCGGGAGATAACAAAAACATTTTAATCGAACTAAACATTGAAACCACTCGCCATCAAGAAATTCAAGTAATTGGTAATGGTAAGTGGGCTCTCGCTTTAGGCGGCCGCGACTGCTCTTTACAGATGCATGAACAAAAACTACTAGAAGTCTCTGTAATTAGCGAAGACCTAGAAAGCGCACTCACTCAAGCGGTAAAGGAAGGTCGCGACACGGAAGCTAGCGTTTTAAATCAAGACATTAAAACCTTACAAAAAATGGAAGAAGAAGCCGAACGCTTTGCCCAAGCGGTTGGCTTAGATAGCGTATCTACATTTGAATGTATTGTTGATCGAGATAAACATTTCTTCATGGAAATGAATACTCGAATTCAAGTAGAGCATCGCGTCACTGAATTATGCTATAGCTTAAGATTCAGCAACCCAAATAATCCAAGTGAATATTTCATCGTGGAAAGCTTGGTTGAAGCCATGGTGTTGCTTGCCGCACATGGTGAACGTCTACCCAAGCCAGAAAGAGTATTACGTAATAATGCTTCTGTTGAAGCCCGCTTAAATGCAACTAACCAAGCACTGGCACCTCATGCTGGCGGTATCATCGAATATTGGAGCGATGCGCAAAAAGGGGAAATCCGTGACGACCAAGGTATCTCCTTGCATAATCCCGATACCGACGTTTTCATGAAGTACCACCTTGCAGGTGCTTATGATTCAAACATCGCCTTACTACTTACCGTAGGTAACAATCGTTTAAACACATATGATGCCATGGCTGAGTTACTTCGCAGCACTGAATTACAAGGAAAGGACTTATCCACTAACCTTGAATTCCACTATGGTTTAGTGAACTGGTTTATCGGTAATAACATTAATGCTCGCCCCACCACCAAATTTATTGTGCCTTATTTAACCGCAGTAGGTTTACTCAAACAGCAAAGTAATAATCTCGACATTCAATATGCCTATAATAAAATTTGTGAAGCCGCACTAGAGAAATGTAAGAGCGATGAAGAAAAGTCCGCTCTACAAACAATCTTCATGCGCAAACAATTATTACTGACTCGACCCATTGAACGCTTATTTACCGAACCTCACATTATGTCTGGTTGGTTAAGTATACAGCAATACAACTTCACCTTAGATGAAGATGAAATCATATGGCTAGAAAATCCAGTACGCGTTTTAGCTGACACATATCATTTTCTTAACATGGATCATAACCGGAATAATCCAGCCGCTACTATGATTTGGGATCATGATAATAAGGTATTACAAGATGCCTTAGCTTTCTATGACTCACTTGAATCACAATTAGCTGAGCAAGGGCAAGCAGATATAGATTACGTTGAATTAACCGAACTCATTAATAACCCCGCCCCTGAAGGATTTGACGCAGAAATTTGGCAGCAAGTACAAGCGGCTCACAAGGGTTATCAGGCTGGTTGTGAAATTTTCAACTTATTACCTTACATTGCACAAGTCACTGGATTTTTTGACCTGAACGTTAATGAAGACCTCAGTATTTTCATCCCCGATACCTTGCTTGAAGAAACACTGCAAAAGAATATGATGAAAGTGCTTGTGCCACCGCCCACAGCTAAAGGGGACGAGATTCTATCGGCCTCAGGTGGTATGTTCTACTGCCGAGAAGCTCCGGGCATGGCGCCATTCATAGAAGAAGGCCAGCACTTTGAGGCCGGACAGCCACTTTACATTGTTGAAGTAATGAAAATGTTCAACAAAGTGAATGCCCCGTTTTCAGGAACCATAGAAAAAGTATTAATTGATGAAGACGGCACGATTATTAAAAAAGGCCAACCTTTGTTTAAAATCACCCCTGACGAAAAAGCCGTAGTAGAATCAGCTGAAGACATAAACGCACGCCGCCAAAAACAAACGGATGGTTTTTTACAAAGAATTTAACAACTTGTAGAAATCGCGCGCGATTCCTGCAATTAGCAGCGATTAAAGCTTCTATAACGATGCTAGAGCAAGAAAGAGAGTTTAAATAATGATTACTGGACTAGACCACATAGCCATAGCCGTACCGGATTTAGACAAAGCCATTGAACGCTTTATGAATGATTTTAACCAACCATTCGATCATAAAGAAGACGTAGTCAGTGCCAAAACCAGCACTGCATTTTTCCCTGTGGAAAAAACCAGTATAGAGCTAGTTCACCCGTTAAACGGTGAAGGCCCTATTCAAAAATACATAGAAAAAAAAGGTGGCGGCATGCACCACCTTTGTTTCAGATCTGACAATATAGAAGAAGACATCCAACACTTAAAAGTAAAAGGCTATGAATTTTTAAGCGATGCCCCTTATTTAGGTGCCCACAACTGCATGGTGATATTCATACACCCTAAAAGTTGTGATGGTGTACTGATCGAATTAAGTCAGCCGTTGGCTGAAAGCTAAAAATGCAGGATGAGTTAGATTCGAGTACAACGAGCATCGTAACCTAAAAAATACCGATGAATTACGCTGCGCTAACCCATCCTACGAAATAAATATTGATTAAACTTTTTGCGTCGAACGCCTGTCGAAAAGGTCAGAGAATGACAGATAAAAAATACACCTACGAAGAATGGGCCGCCCTTGCTACCAAGCAAATGAAAGGTATCACCCCTGACGAAATGGCATGGCACACACCAGAAAACGTGCCTATCAAAGTATTGTACACACAAGATGACGTGAAAAACCTTGAATACACCAATACATTTCCCGGTATGGCACCTTATGTGCGTGGCCCTATGGCGACCATGTATGCTGGTCGACCTTGGACTATTCGCCAATATGCAGGGTTCTCCACCGCTGAAGAATCCAACGCCTTTTACCGGAAAAATTTAAAAGCCGGCGCTCAAGGTGTCTCCGTCGCATTCGATTTAGCCACACACAGAGGTTACGACTCTGATCACGAACGTGTTACTGGTGATGTGGGTAAAGCCGGTGTAGCCATTGATTCCGTTGAAGACATGAAAATCTTATTTAATGAAATTCCATTAGATAAAGTGTCGGTTTCTATGACAATGAACGGTGCAGTGCTTCCTATTCTTGCCAGTTATATTGTGGCCGCTGAAGAACAAGGGGTATCGCAAGAACAACTATCAGGTACTATTCAAAACGATATTTTAAAAGAGTTCATGGTGCGCAATACCTATATTTACCCACCCGCACCGTCCATGAAAATCATTGGCGACATAATCGGTTATACCTCTGAAAAAATGCCTAAATTCAACAGTATTTCTATCTCGGGTTATCATATACAAGAAGCCGGAGCGGATGCTGCTTTAGAGTTAGCGTATACATTAAGTGATGGTCGCGAATACGTACGCACCGCCATTAATGCAGGTCTAGATGTGGATAGCTTTGCTCCACGCTTGTCGTTTTTCTGGGGGATCTCCATGAATTTCTACATGGAAATTGCCAAACTGCGCGCAGGACGCTTACTATGGAGTCGCATCATGGCGGAGTTTAACCCACAAAATCCTAAGTCCTCCATGTTACGTACACACTCGCAAACCTCAGGCTGGTCTTTAACCGAGCAAGACCCATATAACAACGTGGTTCGCACCACCATAGAAGCCATGGCGGCAGTATTTGGCGGTACACAATCATTGCATACCAATGCATTAGATGAAGCAGTGGCACTGCCTACGGAATTTAGCGCTCGCATTGCCCGCAATACACAAATCATTATTCAAGAAGAAACTGGCATTCCGCAAGTGGCCGACCCTTGGGGCGGCTCTTATATGATGGAGTCGCTAACACAACAATTAGCGGATCGAGCTTGGGAGTTAATCGAAGAAATAGAAGAAAAAGGCGGCATGGCTAAAGCCATTGAAGAAGGTTTACCTAAGCTGCGCATTGAAGAGAGCGCCGCAAAAAAACAAGCTCGCATCGACCGTGGCGAAGATGTAATTGTTGGTGTTAATAAACATCAATTAGAAAACGAAGACGATCTCGATATTTTAGAAGTCAATAACGTAGCGGTACGCGACTCGCAAATCAAACGCTTAAAAAGTATTCGCGCTACTCGCGACAACGCTGCGGTTACACAAGCCTTAACTGACATTACTGCTGCGGCTAAAAGTGGAAACGGTAATCTGCTAGACTTAAGCGTGAAAGCCGCCCGCTTACGCGCCACGGTTGGGGAGATTTCCGACGCTATGGAAAAAGAATTCGGTCGCTACCAAGCTCAATCCCGTACCATTAGTGGTGTATACGGTGCCGGCTTTAAAAACGACGCCGACTGGCAACAAATTGAAGCCGATATCAAAGCCTTTGAAACTCAACATGGTCGTCGCCCGCGTATGCTTGTGTGTAAAATGGGACAAGACGGCCACGACCGTGGTGCCAAAGTGGTGGCTACGGCATTTGCGGATGCCGGATTTGATATTGATCTATCCCCTATGTTTTCTACCCCAGCAGAAGTGGCTAAACAAGCGATTGAAAACGACGTACATGTGATTGGTGTGTCATCGTTAGCCGCAGGTCATAAAACCTTAGTGCCAGCTCTGATTGATGAATTAAAAGCCCAAGGAGCTGACGACATTGTTGTCATTGCTGGAGGGGTGATTCCGAAGCAAGATTACGAGTTTTTATATCAAGCAGGAGTAAAAGGCATATTTGGCCCGGGCACTAAAATTCCAGTTAGTGCCCGTAAAGTATTAGATGCAATTAATCAGGAGAGATTAAAAAAGTAAAATGTGAAACGTAATTAACCATCTTACGCCTCACATTCATCATCTCACACAATATGATAAACATTAACGATATAAAATCGGGCAATCGTCGAGCCCTTGCAAAAGCCATCACATTGGTAGAAAGCAAGCTCGATAACCACAGAGAGCAAGCTCAAGACTTGCTAAATGAATTATTGCCAGCAACAGGCAAGAGCATTCGCATTGGCATTACCGGCATACCTGGTGTGGGTAAATCTACATTTATCGAAGCGTTCGGTTTGCATTTAATTGCTCAAGGAAAAAAAGTAGCGGTACTGGCCGTCGACCCTAGCTCACCCTTACGAGGTGGCAGCATTCTAGGGGATAAAACCCGTATGGAATTACTCAGCCGCGAACAAAACGCTTATATTCGCCCAAGCCCCTCTGAAGGAGCCTTAGGCGGCGTTGCGCAAAAAACCCGTGAAACCATGCTGTTATGCGAAGCAGCTGGTTTTGATGTGATATTGGTAGAAACAATAGGGGTCGGCCAAAGTGAATACGAAGTCGCTGCCATGGTAGACTTCTTTTTAGTACTTATGCTCCCTAATGCAGGAGATGAGTTACAAGGCATTAAACGCGGCATAATGGAATTAGCTGATGCATTGGTAATTAACAAGGCCGATGGTGAAAGCATTAACCTTGCCAAGCAAACACAACAGCATTACAAAAACGCATTACATCTTTTAACCTCCGACAGCTTTTGGCAACCACAGGTTAAAGCTTGTTCTGCCATTGAAAAATCCGGTATTCACGATGTGTGGGGAATGATCAGCGAATTTGAACACCAAGCCAAAAGCAATGGCTTTTTTGAGCATAATCGGGCCAAACAAACTCAAGATTGGTTAGACAAACTCATACAAGAAATGCTTACCTTAAAGTTAAAACAAAACCCAAAGGTGAACGCCCAATTGCCACAACTGCAACAAGACGTTTTAAATAAACAAACCACCCCGTACAATGCCGCTCAACAAATAATTAAATTACTGTAATAAACCATGACCACCCCAAGCCAAGTTAGCCAGCAACTTTCAACTTTTTTTGCTACCCATTTACCGGTCACGCAGTTTATGCAAATGGATGTGGAAGGCTACGATGGACAAACCCTGATTTTACACGCCCCACTTGCCCCAAACATTAACGATAAACAAACGGCGTTTGGTGGTAGTTTGTATAATGCATCGGTTATGGCGTGCTGGGGCATGGCTCACTTAAAAACACTCGAAGCCAAAATCACATGCAACCAAGTGATCACCAAAGCCAATATTGAATACTTGTCACCGGTACATGGCGATATTCGCGCTATTTGTCATGTGCCAAATGAAGAAGTTGTTACAAAGTTTATTGAGCAATTTAAGCATAAAGGCCGCGCACGCATCACTCTTCACGCCACCATAGAGTACTCGGGGAAAGTAGCGGTTAAATTTGAAGGCACATACGCCATTTTAAAAGAATGACTGATCTTCCCCCGATAAAATCTACACTGCCATTGTTGTACTAGGCTTTTTCCGTACTTTATCGGTGGCATATAGTTTAAACCAGAGTGTAACCGAACATTATTATAAAACTGGTTTATATAACGACCAATTTATTTTCTTAAATGCGCTAATGATTCGAATTTTGTTTTTCGAATCAACTCACCTTTTAAACTGTGATAGAAGGACTCCATAAAAGCGTTATCCGTACAATGACCAATTCTATTCACACTATGTTTAAAGTCGTATTTAAAGAGAATTCTTTGAAATTCTGAACCCGTAAACTCTACTCCTCGATCTTTGTGAAATATAATTCCACGAGGATAGCCACGATTTTTAATAGCCGCAGCTAGTACTTGAGCTGTAATATTCGTAGTACGTGATTTTGAAAGTCTTCAACCAATCACTCGTCGTGAATATTGATCCATTACCGTTACTAAATACTGCCAAGAACTTTGGTGCTTGATATATGTAATATCAGCAACCTAAACTTGATTGATACTAGTCGCATTACCATACGCTATCAGTTTATTCTCACCTTTCGATACAAAACGCTTTAAACCTGGCTGCCTCCTAGTAACACGACTAACTCTGCCTTTTAGTCCTGCGAGCCTCATAAGTCGCTCTACACGTGATTTTCCAACTGCCCCCTGCTTACGTAGTGT